>DASXPW010000047.1:0-13311 GCA_036493385.1 Pyrinomonadaceae bacterium | reverse complement strand
CCAACGCATATCGATGTTCCCGGGTTCATTAAAAAGATCGCGAGCGGAAATCTGGTCGGCTCGGCCCGTGTGATATTCGACGCAAACCCGATCGGGGCGACCTGCGCTCGGGTTTGCCCGGTCGAGGTACTGTGTGAAGGTGCCTGTGTGGAAAAGACACTTCTCCAAAAACCGATCGAGATCGGGCGGCTGCAAAGATACGCTACGGACTATGCATTGTCGAATGGCAAGCAGATATTTGAAAAAGGCGAGCCAAACGGAAGATCTATCGGCGTTGTCGGCTCCGGCCCGGCGGGCATTTCCTGCGCGGCCTACCTGGCAAGGCTTGGGTACGATGTTACCGTCTATGACCGCAGACCGATGGCCGGCGGCCTCGATACGTACGGCATGGCTGAATACAAGATGCCGCAGAGCGTATCGTTGAGCGAGGCCGATCGCGTCGCGGCAATGGGCGTTAAGCTGATGCTGAACACCGAGATCGTTTCCGGCGACGAAGAGACCGAGGTGCTCGGAGAAGTAAATCGCGTGAGCTTCGCGATGTTAAAGGAATGGCACGACGCGATCTTTGTCGGCATCGGTCTCGGTCAGACAAACCGGCTCGGCATTGCGGGTGAGGAACTCGAAGGCGTTTACGATGCGCTGGATTTCATTGAGAGAGTTAAGACACGTGATTGGCTTTCGGTACCGCTGGGAAAATTCGTTGTCGTGATAGGAGCCGGAAACACGGCTATTGATGCGGTTACGCAGGCTAAACGGTTAGGAGCGGCGCGTGTTGTGATGGTCTATCGAAAGACCGCCGCCGAGATGCCGGCATACGATTATGAGTTCGAGCTTGCAAAACAGGACGGCGTCGAATTTGTCTGGCAGGCCGCGCCCATCGGCATTTTATCGGACGACGGTGTTCGTATTAGCGCGCTCCGCTGCGAAAAAACCGACGGCTCGTTCGAGGTGTTCGAGCTTCGGTGCGACATGATCATCAAGGCCGTCGGCCAACAGAAGCGAAAGACATTTTTCGAAAAAGTGATCGGTGTCGAGACCGATGAGCGCGGCCGCGTGACGGTCGACAAGAATATGGAGACCAGCGAGCCGAACGTATTCGCCGGCGGCGACTGCGTCAATGGCGGCGGCGAGGCGGTCGAGGCAGCACAGATGGGTAAGCTAGCCGCTCAAGGCATTCATCGCGCATTGACGAACGAGACGGTCGAGTTTGCAGGAGCGACAGTAAAACCGATTTCTACGGAAAGGGTTCCTCATCAGTGATCGAGTCGAACAGGCTTGTCACTAAAACTCGAAATTTTTAATAGGAGTAGCAGATGGAAACAAACGCACAAACGGCCGAACAGCCGCCGCCGCCGCAGGCGATGCTATTGGGTATCGGCATGGGAGCCATGCTCTCACAGGCACTCGGCGTTGCAGCGGAGCTAGGCATAGCCGACCAATTAAGTAGCGGTCCAAAAACAAGCGCGGATCTCGCGACATCGGTCGGGGCACACGAACCGTCTCTCTATCGTATCTTACGAAGCCTTGCCTCAGCCGGTGTCTTTACCGAGACAGGCGAGCGAACTTTCGTTAATTCGCCGATGTCGGAGATGCTGCGGTCTGACATTCCCGGGTCGATGCGAAGCGGTGCGAGGTTTATGGCGCGGCCGTGGCACTTTGCCGCCTGGGGAAATATGCTGCACAGCGCAAAAACCGGCGAGACTACATGCCCAACGACGCTTGGAATGGAGATCTTTGAGTTTTTTGCCGCAAACCCGGAAGAAAGCGAGCTCTTCAACGATGCAATGTCCGCGATGAGCGCGATGTCAGCGCCCGCGATCGTCGAGGCCTACGATTTTTCGGATATCGACACGCTTGCGGATATCGCGGGCGGCCATGGGCGTTTGCTTTCTCAGATCTTGAAAGCGAACCCCGGCCTTAAAGGAATTCTTTTCGATCTCGAACACGTTATTGCGGGTGCCGGCGAGATGCTCGAGCGAGAAGGCGTTGCCGATCGTGTCACTACGGCTTCGGGCGACTTTTTTAAGGAAGTTCCGACAGCCGATGCCTACATAATGAAGCACATCATCCACGACTGGGACGACGATCGGGCCGTGCAGATCATGAAGACCATTCATCAGTCAATGCCCGACAACGGACGGCTGCTGGTAGTCGAGATGGTCGTGCCCGAAGGCAATGAGCCGCATCCTAGTAAGGTCCTCGACCTCGAGATGCTCACGCTTCCTGGCGGCCTCGAGCGAACCGAGAAGGAGTTTCGAAGTTTGTTTGAACGCGCTGGCTTTCGGCTTAGCAGATTGGTGCCGACCAAGTCTGCGTTTAGTATTCTCGAAGGTCTACGGGCATAAAATTTACCATGGCAGATCTGAGCATTAATTTCGCCGGAATAAAATCTCCCAACCCTTTCTGGCTTGCGTCCGCGCCGCCGACAAATATGGGTTCGATGGTGGAGCGCGCATTTGACGCCGGTTGGGGCGGAGCGGTTTGGAAAACGCTTGGAGAGCCGATCGTCAACGTGTCTTCGCGGCTCGGGTCGATCGATCACGGCGGGCTGCGGATGATCGGGCTTAATAATATCGAGTTGATCACCGATCGGCCGCTCGACGTCAATCTCAAAGAGATTTACGAATGTAAGAAAAAATACCCGAACAACGCTGTCATCGTCTCGCTGATGGTCGAGTCAAAACGGGAGGCCTGGCATGAGATCGTTAAACGCTCCCAGGACACGGGCTGTGACGGTTTCGAGCTAAATTTTGGCTGCCCGCACGGCATGAGTGAGCGGGGAATGGGTGCAGCGATGGGCCAAGTGCCCGAGTACACGTGCATGGTTACGGAGTGGGTCAAAGAAGTTTCTGATCTGCCTGTCATCGTCAAACTCACACCCAACGTCACGAATATCGTCCCGCCCGGACGTGCCGCTCAAAAGGGCGGCGCCGATGCGGTTTCGCTGATCAATACTATCAACTCGGTCATCGGCGTTGATATCGAGACGATGATACCGTATCCGAACGTGAACGGAATGGCCGCCCACGGTGGTTACTGCGGTCCCGCAGTTAAACCGATCGCGCTCAATATGGTATCGGAGCTTTCGCGAGACCCCGAATTCAATATTCCTATTTCCGGCATCGGTGGTATCTCAACCTGGCGTGACGCGGTTGAATTTATGCTGCTAGGCTCCGGCACCGTCCAGGTCTGTACGGCCGTTATGCATTATGGCTACCGCATCGTCGAGGACATGATCGATGGTTTGAACAACTACCTGGATGAAAAGGGCTTTACCTCGGTCAACGACATCATCGGTGCTTCGGCAACACGCGTAACCGATTGGGGAGATCTCGACCTAAATTACAACATCAAGGCGCAGGTTCACCCTGAAAACTGCATTCGCTGCAACCTCTGCTACGTCGCCTGCGAAGACGGCGCACATCAGAGCTTTGATTTTCAGGAGATCGACGGCCGCCGCTACCCGCACGTTATCGAGGCAGAATGTGTCGGCTGCAATCTCTGCTATCTCATCTGCCCGTCGCCCGGTGCGATAACGATGGAACGCCGCGACGACGGCAGCCACCCGCAAAGTTGGCGCGAGCGGACTGCTGTCAAACAATGATCGTCCGTTCCGTTCAGATGGCTGATCGTGTCGCGGTTTGCGAAATTTACAACCACTTCGTCGTAACATCTCACGTCACGTTTGAAATCGACTCCCAGAATCCGTCGGCGATTGAGCACCGCATTCGTGCATCCCTAGATGGCGGATATCCTTATCTAATCGCCGAAGACGAGAGTGAGCTTCTCGGCTTCGCTTATGCTCATCAATATCGCCCGCGACCCGCTTATGGTCGAACGGTAGAGATTTCCGTTTATATAAAGCCAGGCTGCGAACGTCGCGGAGCAGCAAGCGCTCTCTATCGACAATTATTGCCAGCGATCTTCCAGGCCGGTTTCCACACCATCCTCGCCGGAATCGCGCTGCCAAACGAGGCCAGTGTTCGTCTGCACGAGAAGTTTGGCTTTCAAAAGGTGGCGCATTTCAGCGAAGTCGGCCGCAAATTCGATCGTTGGATCGATGTGGGCTATTGGCAGCTAACCGCCGAAATTGACCGGTTTTGACGTGATCAGACCGAAACCGGCGTCGCTCTTGACACTTCATTCTGACCGATTCCAAATCATCCTGCGTTAAACATTGCAAAAAAATGTTGACACGAATTGTTCAACAATGTAATATCACTCAGTAGCGACCGTTCTCCGGTCCAATCACCCTTCGCCACCTAGTGCGATTAAGTTTTCGGAATTAACAGAATCAAGGGTAGTACAAGACATCTATTACGAGAGGAGTTTTGGCACTGCTTTCAGTTGTCCCGCCGCGTTCCAACCTGATCTTCGCTGTTCACATCGAAGGTGGCAAACTTCTTCTAAGTCCACGGCTCCTCGTCGAATAGATACGTCACCCAACGAAAACTTCTGCACACTGACATACCGCCAAATAGATATAAAAGGAGCTAAAGCAAATGCTGTTCGGTAAGAAGAAAAGCGTCGCCGGTCTTGATGTCGGTTCGAGCTCGATCAAGATGGTCGAACTTGAAGGAAAAGCCGACAACCTGAGCCTGGTAAACCTCGGTTTCGAAAACCTGCCGGGCGATACGATCATTGACGGCCAGATAATGGAGCTTAATACCGTCTCGGACGTTATTCGCAATCTTTGCGTTAATCACGGCGTCAATGCCGAGAACGTCGTCACGGGCGTAAGCGGACATTCGGTCATTATCAAAAATATCGTGCTGCCGCCGATGTCCCGCGAAGAGCTGGAAGAGTCTATCGATTGGCACGCCGAGGAGCATATTCCCTTTGATCTTGCGGACGTCAGTCTTGATTACCAGGTTACAGCCGAGTCTTCGGACGCGACACATGTTCTGATCGCCGCCTGCAAACGCGAGCGCATCGACAATATGCGTCAGGCGATCCAGCTTTCTGGTCGCCAGCCGGTCGTGATCGACGTTGACACATTCGCGCTTCAGAACTGTTACGAAGTCAACTATCATCCCGCCCCCAACGATGTCGTAACGCTGCTTAACATCGGGGCTTCGACGATGAACGTGAATATCGTTAGAGGAACGCGTTCGTTGTTCACCCGCGATATCACCGTCGGCGGCAGTCAGTTCACCGATGTTCTCCAAAGGACGCTCGGGCTTAGCTACCAACAGGCCGAGGCCGTCAAACGCGGCGCGAACGGGATGCCGGGCGTCGAGGAAAAATCGATCGAGCCGCTGATGAGCAACGTCACTGAGATCGTTGCCAACGAGATCCAAAAGACCTTTGACTTCTACCGCGCTACCGCTGATGACAACCATACCGTTGTCCAAAAGATCCTGATCTCAGGCGGCGGTTCAAAGTTGCAGGGCCTTGTTCAGGAACTCTCAGCACGTCTTGAGATCCCTGTCGAAGTTCTTAATCCATTCCGCAACATCCGTGTCGACAACAAAAAATTCGATGCCGGATATGTTAACGAGATCATGCCCGAAATGGCGGTTGCCGTGGGTCTGGCGATCCGAGGAGTCTAACCGAAATGATCAAGATAAACTTACTCAACTCCGTAACCGAACGACAAGCCGGCGTGATCGACGTTGTCGATCAGAAGATCGCAAGTCCCGGTTCAAGGCTGCTTATCCTGGCGCTTGTCATCGGATTCCTGACCACGGCCGTAATCGGCTGGGACGTTATCTCAACGCAAATGGCAAAGACCGCTGCCCAAAAGGAGCTTGATGCGCAGAAACAGCGCGAATCCGAACTCCAGTCGGTGATCAACGAGCAGAAAGACCTGCAGACAAAGATCGACGCTATTGACGCTCGCATCGATGCGATCAAAAAGCTCAGAGCCAACCAGGGCGGACCAAGCGCCGTTCTTGAGGCGATGCGTGAGCGGATCTCGATGGTACCAGGCCTATATCTCGACAGCGTCGAACAGAAGGGAGACCAGCTCGAGTTCAAAGGAAATTCAACGGACGAATCGCAGGTCACTCAATTTGGCCGAAGCTTAGAGTTCTCGAACGGATTGTTCTCGAACCTGAGCATCGAGACCAAGCGTGAAGAAGTCCAGAACCAGCAGACTACTGCCGTTGCGACCTCGACAAATCCCGACGCGGGCAAGATCGGAGTCGTGAAATTCACGGTCAAATGTGCGTACACGCCGTCCAAAGGCGCCAGCCCGAACGCCGCTATGCCAGCAAATGGTGCTCAACCGCAGCAGCCGGCACAGCCTGCCGCAAAATAGTGGGGTCCACACTGAATTCGTCCACAGAAGGTAACTACAATGTTTGAAAAAATCAAGAATCTTAAATGGTATTACCAGCTTCTGATGCTAGTTGCGATCGGCGGTTTGATCTACACCGGCGTCTGGTGGGAAGTCACCGGCCCGACCCGCGCCGAAGTAGACGATCTCAATAATCAGGTCGCACAGTTGACAGCCAAGAATCACGCCGCTGAGATCGCTGTAGAGCACATCAACGAGTTTCGAGCGTTGTATGCCAGCAAGCAGCAGGAGTACGATGAGCTCAAGGTCCTCTTGCCGGAACAACGTGAGATCACCAACGTGCTTCAGGGATTACAGGATACTGCTCGTGACAGCCGACTGACCGTGATGCGTTTCTCGCCACGTGACGATCAGCAGCAAGACTCTATGACGGCTAAGCCGGTCGAGATCGAGGTCGACAGCAACTTTAACAACCTGCGTTCGTTCTTTGAGAGTATGGCCAAGTTGCCGCGCATTGTTTCGGTCTCGGACTTCAAGCTGAACCAACTCGAAAAGCAAACCGCTGCCAAGACCCTGCACGCTCAATTCGTGCTGACGGCGTACTATGCAACGCCTGAGACTCTTCAGAAACCCGCCGCGCCAGCTAAACCTGGCACGCAGCCCGCCGCCGCCGGACAGCCGGCCCCGCAACAGCCGGCGGCTCAACAGCCCGCCGCAAAGTAACGGTCTCGTTACAGCCACGAAATTTCCCCGAGAGAGATTAAAGCCATGATCAAGACATCGAAGATTAAACAAAACCTCGGCCTCGGCCTGATCGCTGCCGGACTGCTCCTGACAAGCGGGCTCTTCATGAGTGTCGCCGCTCAGCAGGGCGGACGAGATCCGTTCACAAAGCCGGGCTATAGCCGACCAAAGGTGGTCAGAGTCGGAAAGGATGGTAAACCGGTCCCGGTCGAAAACTGGTCCGCTATACCGTCGATCGAGCAGCGCATCGACTATTACAAGCGACTTCGGGCCGCGGCGGCCGCAAGCGGCGCCCCGGTCCCGAAGGTGACCAGCGTTTTGACACTTAATGAAATGAGCGTCACCGGGATCTTCCGGACGCCGCGCGGTTATGCCGCAATGGTCGAGGCAACGCCGATCAAGCTTTCGTATACGATCTACCCGGGTGAGAAATTTTTCGACGGCCAGCTAGTCGCTGTCGAGGAAAATCAGCTAGTTTTCCGCAGGGTATCGAAGACTGCCAAAGACAAGTTTCTGACGACGGTCGAGAATATGCCGCTAAGGAAATTTACCGATCGCCAGCAGATCGAGGGCACCGCGCCGTCGACTCAGTCTGTCGCGTCGTCGGATTCGTCGTCAGCTCAGGGCAGCAAAACAACCGCACCTGTACAGATCGTGTCGCCTGTCGACGAAATGAACAACCAGAATCCAGCCCCTGCTGAAAAGGGAAGTAAACAGCCGGCCAAGAAGCCCGCCAAGATCGCCCGAAACAAATAAGCTCTTCAGTTTTCCGGTCCAACGAGGCCGGGCCAGGTCACCCACAACCATTAACAGATGTTCCGCGCCCAGTCGGAACCCATCTTCTAACGGAGGAAACATGAATTCTCTTCAAATCGTGAGCGTGCTTGCCCGTAAGACGGTCATCGCTCTAACAATCATCAGTTCACTGACCATCGCTGTCGCGGCCCAGAGATTACCGGCGCAGCAGCAAGGCAAAATGTATGGCGAGCCCGGATTTGTCGGCGAGCCAATTAATCTCAAGGTCGTCAACGCCGACGTCCGAGACATCCTGAACTATATTACTGAGCAGTACGGCGTCAATTTCGTCATCGACAGCTCGGTAAAGGACGTCCCGGTCACGGTCAACGTCAGCGGTGTTCCCTGGAACTATGCACTTGAGTCGATACTTCGGGCACAGGGACTTGGTATTCAGGTAAATGGAAACATCCTCCGAGTCGCGGATTCGAAAATACTGGCCGCCGAAGGCGCCATCATTCGCAGCCAGCAGGAGTCGGCACTCGACACCCAACCCCTCGTAACAGAATTTATCCGATTAAACTACGCCCGCGCGGCCAATGGCTTTGCTCGGGGCAATGAAACTGCCGGGACTTTTGTAAACGGGCCCGAGCAAGGCATTCAGGCAGGTTCTGGCGACAGCAGCTTCTCTTCTGCCGGAGCAAGTGGTCCTGGCTCGAGCACGAGCGGCCTTCTCCCGATCATTCAACGTCGTCTCTCCCGCCGTGGTTCTATTGAGGTCGATGAGCGATCCAATTCACTGATCATCACCGATGTTCGCCAGAATATCGAAGCTATCCGCCAGTTAGTTGCAATTCTTGACCAGCCAGAGCCCCAGGTTGAGATCGAGGCCCGGATCGTCGTCGCAACCCGAAACTTTAGCCGTGATGTCGGCGTTCAGCTTTCAGGGCTCGTTCTCGGAACTCGCGGTAGCGGCGCTGCCGGTTCAACGCTTCCGGGCGCACCGGTGGATCCGAAACTGACGCTGCCGGGCAGCCTGCCCACCGGCGGCATCACAAACCCACTAAATTCGCAGATCACAAATACGGTCATCGGTCTCACGACCGGCGTTTTCGGAACCGCTCAGATCAATATGCTGATCACGGCCGGCGAGCAGAAAGGCCAGGCCAAGATCATCGCAACGCCTCGTGTGACCACGCTTAACCTGCAGAAGGCCCAGATCAAGAGCTCGACCAAGATACCGATCACGACCGTTCAGCCCGGCTCCGCAGCCGGCGGCGCGGTGGTCGCGACTACACAGTACGTCGATGTTCCGCTTAGCCTCGATATCACGCCACAGATCACGGATGTAGGCACGATCGTTCTTGATGTTGTCGCTGAGAATGCTTCTACCTCGACCATCGTACCAGGCGTCGCTCCGGCGATAAACAGCCAGTCGATGAAAACAGTGGTCACCGTTCCGGACGGCGGAACGACCGTTGTCGGCGGAGTGCTCTTTGACGATGAGCGTGAGAACACAAATCGGACGCCGGGTGTTTCGAACATCCCGATCCTCGGCAACTTGTTCAAGCGTAAGGGCGTTCAGCGAAACTCGAACGAGATCCTGTTCTTCATTACGCCCCGCATCTACCGACCTGACTTCGACACGACGGCCGGTAAATCGGGCGTGACGACGAACGTGACCTTACCGCAGCCGGTGCCGATGGGCAATCCATCGTCAAACTCGGAGCGGAAACCCGCCACCACTATCGTCCCGGTCGGGCCGGTTGTTCAGCCAGAAGAGTCCCAGAAAAAGCCGTAACGGCCCCTGTCAAAAGACCATGTTTCTTCCTGAGCCTGTCCGGATATCTCCGGACAGGCTCTCTTTTTCGGGCCGCGAATGTTGACAAATGCCGACTACGACTGAAAAATAGTAGGAAACTCGGGCGTAATAGTAATTTCTGCCTATCTCGGCAGATAGAACAGGCCGGAATGGGGACATCGGATTTCCGATGGTCCGCATCTTGACTATTGTCTGTTAGATATAAAAAATGACGATCAGTAGGCAGCGGAACCATCAAAAACGCTTGCGACTCGAGGGTCGATGCACCACGTGCGGTCGACCGGCCGCGCCTTCGGAACGGAGAAATGCGCTCAACGGGAAAAGCAACCTCTGTGAAGAGCACCAACTTGCCCGGCGCGAGTACGACCGAAGCCGAAAGGGCTCGCAGCGCCGCAACCTTGGCGCTCATTCCTACAAGCGCGAAGATAATAAAACATTGGTGAAGGCAGCCGGGAAGTAAGATCCCGCGACGCATCAGCCTGTATCTCCTTCGTTGAGACCGCCACGACAAAAACCGCTGCCGTTTCAGGCAACCGCCTCAAATAAACTGATCGCCTCTCTCCAATTATTTAGAACGAATGGCTCGGACCTCGAGGTATTCGGACGAAACTCGTGTCGAGCCGTCCGTGGCTTCGTTATGATCGGCCCAGAGCGATTCCAGATCGGCGCGCAGGGCCTTCTGACCTGCGTCATCGAGCGATGCGAACGCCTTTTGCGTCGGACCGTAATACAGCCGGAAGAATTCGACCGTTTCGACAGGGCTGACCGGCAGGTTGAACCAGATCGTCCGCCGCTCGGTCTTAAGATCGACAATTCCTTCGGCAAACCGCGTGGCGACCTCATCTTCAACGCCCCAGAGAAGCGGTGACGGCATCCCTGCCGCAGGCTTCACGTGCTTTCCTGTAGCCTTGAACATTTGCCCGATAAAGCCCTCGGGTGTCCAGTTTGCCATCGCGATGCGGCCGCCCGGTTTAGTAACACGTTTCAACTCGCTCGCAGTCACATCGGGGCGCGGCGCGAACATTGCCCCGAACATTGTCATCACGAGATCGAATGTCGCGTCCCTATACGGCAATGCCTCAACGTCGCCAATGTCGAATTCTGCGTCGAGTCCGGCGATCTCGCTATTTGAGACCGCTTGAGAGATATGTTCGGGCACAAGATCAATGCCTGTCACGCTTGCACCGGCTCTTGCTGCCGGGAGAGAGAGATTGCCTGTGCCACATGCTGCATCGAGAACGCGGCTGCCCTTTTCGATCGCCAGTCGCTCGACAAGTTCGGCGGCGCCCGGAGCATAAGTCTCGGCGATCCGTCCGAAATCGCCCGCTGTCCACGTTGTGCGAAGCTTCGATTTCAGGTTCTCCATTTCGGTTGTCATTTTTGAGCTTTCCATAATATCTCCTATCTATGATTGCGTTGGCCGCGAGGTCTCTGTGATCGCGGTCGTTGATCAAAGGGAGCGGACGTTATCAATGTTCGAATTATTTCCGCTCCCACTGCCTATGAAGTATTGCTACTCCCGAATCCTACCCGTGCTCGCTCGCAATTTCCTTCCCACCCCTTGTTCGTTCGTTCGGTAAAGACCTTTGCCGCGCGAGGGCGACATTTCCGTTTGCCCTCCTGGCTTTCCTGACACGGTCAAAATTTATGAGTCCAGATGATTGCTGATACCCTATGAAAAGATCGGTGCCGCTTCGTCGATCCGCTTTCGCTGATCAACGCCGAGGCGATCCATCGTTTGCAGGAATTTTTGATTGACCATTCCCGAGCCGACGTACGTCCAGCGGTTTGACTGAAGCTGTCGTTCGATAAAGATCTCTCGCTCGTCCTCACTAAGCTTTCGGCCTGTCGCGAGCTCGAACGACTCGAGGTCAAATTGGGTCTGCTGTTTTAACCCGGCATCGAGAAGCCCGCCGACAGCAAAGAACCCGTCAACTGCTTTTTCGATCTGCTCGGCGGTCACGTTTTCTGCCAGGTATTCGACCATTCGCGTGTCGAGTTTGGCGTGTTGCGACTCTTCCATCCAATGATTTCGGAGAAGGCTCTTGAACAGCGGGTCGAGATGATTGTCATCCTTTACGCTGTCGATGTAGTGCGACTGTGTCGTCCATTCGATCATTAGGATGACAAGAGCGACGCTAAGTGGGTCATGAGCGAGAACGGACTTTCCGATATCGGCCGCCGGTCCGATCACGTTACACTTGCTGCCGAAATTTTCGCGAAACTCGTCGCAGAAGAGCTTAAAGAGCTGGATATGCTTAACCTCTTCGCCGACAAATTGAAGCAGAGCGCGTACGCGATAATCGTCCTCATCCAGCGACGGACGAACATGGTCGAGCACGAACGGCACAATGAACTCTTCCACAATGCCGAAAATGGTCAGATACGTGTTCCCCTTGATCTGGTTCAAGATCATTTTTTCATGCTCATTGAGAAACGAAAGCTCCTCAACGCGTGCGAGCGACTCGGGCATGAACCGCTTTGTAAAATCGAGCGTTTTACCGCCTCCGATGATGTCCTCGAGCTTCCAGTTGACCTTGACCGACGCATCCAGAGTGTCGCGATAGTCATAGGTCACCACCGGTCCGCCGAGATAGTTACTTACCGTGGTTGTTTCTAACATTTCGAGTTTTTCCTCCTACCCCTGGCTAGATTTCCGCCAGCTTGGTAATTTTGATTGTTAATTTGAATGAGACCGGCCGTCCCTTTGTCGAGCCGATGAATATCGTGTAATCACCACCTTCTTCCAGACCGATCTCGTAATGCCCCCCTCGTTCCTCTCGGAGCAGGACTTGTTGTCCATCTGCACCCTCGGTCTCGATCCTGATACCGACATTCGACGCTGGGTCGAGGTCGACAATGACCTTTTGTCCCGATCGGGCCCGAAGAACATAGCTAACACCATAACTGCCCGTTGAACCGCTCACGGTCGCCGAGCTTTTACCCCTTGCAAACTCGATCCGTTTTGGCGTCTGCGCTGACGAACCGACGGCCGTCATACCAATAAACGCAAAAAAGGCGAGCGCAAGGGACAAGTTATTTTTCGTTAACACTAGATCTTCTCCTCCAAAGAGTTCTTAAATGCACTGCGAGAATCGCAACCATAACCAAACGCCTATCACATCTATCGACATCGGTTATGACAAGTGCCCTCGCGGCATAATTATGTAAGCGAGAACGGACGAAAATCCGTCGCAATAATTCGCCATGGACCGAAATTTAGGATTTTCGAGTGTAGTTTGCGATGTTGGCGGGCGGAAGCGCGCCGTTATCCAACCGATCATCGTCGATCGGGTCGCCGGCTCTCAACTCGATGGGAAGAAGACCGGCCCAGATGTTCATCGCGTAGTCCTCTTCGTCATCTATCGGATCGCCAGTTCGGATCTTGGCCGAGGCCTCTTCGATCGGGAGTTTAAGAACCGATGTTGCCTTTAGCTCAAGGTCATTTGGCCAGCGGACATCGTCCCACCGGCCGGGCACGATGTGGTTTGTGATGACCTCAAGCGCACGGGATTTTTCTTCTGCATCCTCAACGAGCGTCGCTTTGCCGAGCACGACGACCGAACGGTAATTGACCGAATGATGAAACGCCGAGCGCGCGAGCACGAGTGCGTCGAGCAGCGTCGCGGTAAAGCAAACATCGATGCCGGTCGATAGCGTTCGCAGCATGCGGCTGGCGGACGAGCCGTGAATATAAAGCTGATCGCCGTCGCGGCCAAACCCGGTAGGTATCACATACGGCTGACCGTCGACAACAAAGCCGATGTGG
>DASXPW010000046.1:0-1714 GCA_036493385.1 Pyrinomonadaceae bacterium | reverse complement strand
CGCTCACCTTTTTCGCCTTGCCGAACGGTATCAGAAAATCGCTGCTCGGATACGCTGATTTGTTATATACCTGTCGATAGAGATGCTTGTGCTCGAGAAACAGTACCGGATCGTCACATCGGATCGACGTGCGAAGCAATCCATTTGCATCGAGCGCCGTTGACGGATAACAGATCATCAAACCCGGCGTGTGCGAGAAAAGCGTCGTGCCCGATTGCGAGTGATAGATCGCGCCTCCCTTGAGATAACCACCGACCGGAACACGCAAAACCACAGGACATTTCCAGTCGCCGTCCGAGCGCCAACGCATCAACGCAAGCTCGTTTCTGATCTGGTGATAGGCCGGCCAAATATAGTCAAAGAATTGGATTTCAACAACGGGCTTTAATCCGCGCGTCGCCATGCCGATGGCGCGGCCGACAATGTTTGCTTCAGCCAGCGGTGAGTTATAAACGCGGGCCGCGCCAAATTTTCGCTGAAGATTGGCGGTAACCTTGAAGACGCCACCTTTGCCTTTGACGCGGTCGAGATATTCTTCGCGGGAGCAGTCGGCAACATCCTCGCCGAAGACGATGATGCTTGGGTCGCGCTCCATCTCTTCGTGCATGCACCGGTTGATCAGGTCGACCATCGTGCCGGGATTGCCCGAAAGTTCGGCCCCGTCCTCAGTGTCAAACTTTGACCGGTCGGTCGGGTCGACTTCTGCGGAATACAAATTCCTAAGTGCTGTATCACCGGCCGGCTGCGGCTCGCCGATCGCGGCATCGGCCGCCTGATTGATCTCGGCATCGATCTGTTTTCGTAACGCTTCGAGGTTATCGGCCGAGGCGATGCCTTCGTTTATCAGATATTCCGCGTAGGTTTTTACGGGGTCGATTGTAGCGTCCGATTGTCGCTCTTCGTCGGGCCGATAAAGTTTCTCGTCGTCCGAAAGACTGTGCGAATAGGGCCTAATGACTCTAGCGTGGATCAACGCCGCACCTTTGCGGGCACGCGTAAATTCAACGGCTGATTTGAACGCGGCGAACGACTCGAGCGGGTCTGTGCCGTCGCAACGCTGCAGCAGCAGATTTGGAAATCCCTCTACAAGCTTTGACACATCGCCGCCCGCGGTCTGTACCTCGACCGGGACCGAAATTGCATAGCCGTTATCTTCGACGAGAAAAATGACCGGCAGCTTAAGGTTGCAGGCCGTGTTCAACGCCTCCCAAAACTCGCCTTCGCTTGTCGTCCCGTCGCCCACGGAAACATACACGACCTCGTCGCCGTGAAAACCAATTACTTTGTCCTGCAGCTCTTTAACGAGCGAAGCCCGAAGGCTCGCCTCGGCAGCGCCCACAGCCTGCAACATCTGCGTGCCCGTGGGCGAAGACTGTGACGGAACTTGCAACTTTACGCTGCCCCAGTGAGACGGCATCTGACGTCCGTGCGAATTCGGATCTGCTTCGGCGCCGACGGCCGAATAAAACATTTCCCGCGGTGTCATGCCGAGCTCGAGCATCAGCGCGCGGTCGCGATAGTACGGATAAAACCAGTCGTAACCTGACTTCATTGCAAGGCCGGCGGCGACGAGTACCGCTTCGTGGCCGGCACCCGAGATCTGGAAAAAGATCTTATTTTGTCCCTTAAGCTGTATCTCTTTGTCATCTACGCGCCGCGATGTGTACATTGTCCGGTAGATGCCGATCAATGTTTTTTCATCAAGGCCCTGGCG
>DASXPW010000045.1:0-6492 GCA_036493385.1 Pyrinomonadaceae bacterium | reverse complement strand
ATCCAGAGGCGTTTCGGAAATCGTTTGAGGACGCGCTAAAAACTCAGAAGGGAACTGAGGCGGCGGAGACACGCGAATCGTTGCGCATCCAAATGGCCGGCGCGGTCGAAGGGATGAAGCCGCTGCCGGATATGCCGATGGCGATCCTGACGAGCATGCAGCCAAAATCAGACGCGCGATATGTTAATCAAACTGCTCGTGGCTATGCCGAGTGGCGGGCGATGCACGAAGAGTGGTTCAATCGCTCTTCAAACGCTGTGCACATCGAGACATCAAGAGCCGGCCATCACATTATGGACGACGAACCGCAATTGGTGATCGAAGCTGTTAGATTTGTGGTTGACCGTATTCGAGCACAGTAAATTACTAGAGACCATCAACCTATGAAAATTCATTTTGGATACGCTCTCGCATTTGTCTTCGCCGTTTCGGCGTTGATGTTTGGCCAGAATAATGAGGTTCGGCAATTTATTCGTGTTGACTCGCCGGTGGTCGCTCTGACGCATGTTCGTGTCGTTGATGGCACCGGAGCCGCGCCGCTGGAGGATCAAACTATTGTCATCAGCGGTGGGAAGATCGCAACCGTCGGATCGGCGGTAAGCGCGTCGATTCCTGCCGAAGCAAAAACGATCGACATGGCCGGCTACACGGTTTTGCCCGGTCTTGTGGGTATGCACGATCATCTGTTTTTCCCGATGGGCGGCAATCCGCCGATTTATTCGGACATGGGCATCAGCTTCCCGCGACTGTACCTGGCAATGGGTGTCACGACGATCCGGACAACAGGCAGCGTTGCGCCATTTACCGATCTCGAGATCAAACGGCGCATCGACGCCGGGACGATGATCGGGCCAAAGATGGACGTTACGGCACCATATCTTGAGGGCAAAGGCGCGTACACGCCCGTGATGCACGAGTTGACCGGTCCGGATGACGCACGGCGGATGGTCAATTTTTGGGCCGACGAGGGCGCGACTTCGTTTAAGGCCTATATGAATATCACGCGTGACGAGCTTCGCGCGGCGGTCGAAGAGGCGCATAAACGGGGACTCAAGGTCACGGGCCATCTCTGCTCAGTCGGCTTCAAAGAGGCGGCAGAGATCGGCATCGACGACCTCGAGCACGGGCTTTTTCCCGATTCGGAATTTGTCGCGAGCAAACAACCCGACGTTTGTCCGGGCAATGCTGTCAATGCCAGCCTTTTGAGTCTCGATATAAACAGCCCGCAAGTGCAGGACACGATCAACACGATGATCAAGCACAACGTAGCGCTGACATCGACGCTTCCTGTGTTTGAGGCGAGCGCGGCGATCGCATCGAACGGCATCGGTGCGGCACGAGCCGTTCTCAATCCACGAATGTTGAACACAATGTCAAGCGACGCGCGCATTCGTTACCTGACATCGCGAGCGCGAATACCGGCGACGTCAAACTATGCAACGCTGGTGCGAAAATCGATGGATTTTGAACGCGCATTCGTAAAAGCCGGCGGTTTGCTGATCGCTGGTCTCGACCCAACTGGAAACGGCGGCGTTGTCGCAGGTTTTGGCGATCTCCGGGAGGTCGAACTGTTGGTCGAGGCCGGTTTCACGCCGGTCGAGGCGATCAAGATCGCGAGCCTAAACGGAGCGAAATATCTTGGCCGCGACGCGCAGATCGGTTCGGTCACCGTCGGCAAATCGGCCGACCTGATAGTCGTGAATGGCGACCCGTCAAAGAACATCAACGACATCGAAAACGTCGAGATAGTTTTCAAGGACGGCGTCGGCTACGACTCGGCCAAGCTGATCGATTCGGTACAGGGATTGGTGGGAATACGATAAGACACTTTGCCGTATTTGACAGGAAACTTGGTCCGCAATTCGATGTCAAACACCCCGTATTCTGTATTGGGATCAATTCACGCATTTTCGCCGACGGTTTTGAATGGTGGGCCGGTTAAGATATCGGGCGTGATAACGTATAATTTTGTTGCGGACAAACGCTAGTAGTGGAAGAGATCTTACAGCACATTGCTGCGCGGCCAAGGGTCGAGAGGCTTCTGGCCGCGGCGGTGGTTATTGCGATGGTGGGCGGGTCCACGACCGTTTGGGCCGTCGACCCGACACAGACGCATCTGTTTCCCGTGTGCCCCTTGTTGGCGTTAACGGGATTTGCGTGTCCAGGCTGCGGGCTGACGCGGGGCTTTCACGCGCTCTTTCACGGCGACATCCTCACGGCACTCGACTTTAACGCGCTGATCCCGATCTGGACGGTAATTTTCGGATATCTATTCGTCTCGCTCGTCCTGACCGCGACGCGCGGCCGAGGCCTACCATGGCGGTTCATCAAACCGTCAATGCTGTTCGGATTGTTGGTCCTGATGCTCTCGTTCGGCGTGCTGCGAAATCTGCCGTACTATCCGTTCAATATCCTGTTTCCGTAAGAAGAATCTGACCGCGAACAGCGCCAATAAACGCGAATAAGATGTTTTATTCTTATTCGTATAATTCGCGTTATTCGCGGGCAAATTCTTAGCTGATCTGAACGAGAGGCTTGTCGGTTGAGAGGGCGTGGGCGCTGAAGCCTTCTTCGCGGAGCTTTTCGACCTCTTTTACGAACTCTTCGACAATGTCTTCGCCGGAAACGCGGCGCATCGGGATGCCGTCCTTGAAGATCATTCCAACATTGCGGCCAAAAGTGATGCCGAGCTGCGAGTCGTGAGCTTCGCCGGGTCCGTTTACCGCGCAGCCCATAATCGATAGATGTAGGGGTTCTTCAACATGGGCCAATCGCCGCTCGACCTCGGTCACGATCTCGACAAAATTATCGATGTCCAAACGCCCGCAGGTCGGGCATGCGACAACCGTCACGCCGCGTTTGCGGAGCTCGAGAGATTTTAAAATTTCCCACGCCACTCGCACTTCTTCATGCGGCTCGGCGGCAAGCGAAACGCGTATCGTATCGCCGATCCCTTCGTGCAAGAGAATGCCAAGGCCCATCGACGATTTGATCGTCCCGCCAAACGGCGTTCCGGCCTCGGTCACGCCAAGATGCAGCGGGTAATCTACCTTTTCAGCCATCAGCCGATAGGCCGCGACCATGCGGTTCACATCCGAGGCTTTTAACGAAATTATAATGTCGCCAAAACCGAGGTCCTCGAGGATCCGGATATGCCGCATGCCCGATTCCACCATCGCCTCGGGCGTCGCGGTGCCATATTTTTTGAGCAGGTCTTTTTCCAGAGAACCGCCGTTGACGCCAATCCGGATCGGCACCTTTTGAGCCTCGGCAGCGCGGACCACTTCGCGGACGCGGTCTATATTGCCGATATTGCCGGGATTTATGCGCAGCTTGTCGATGCCTGCTTCGAGTGCCTTCAATGCGAGCTTGTAATGAAAATGAATATCTGCGACCAGCGGCACATCCGTCCGCCTCCGGATCTCCTTCATTGCCGCAGCGGCGTCGTCATCAGGCACGGCAATTCGAACTATTTCGCAGCCGGCTTCGACCATCTGCTCGATCTGCCGAATGGTCGCGTCGACATCGGTCGTGTCAGTCTTGGTCATCGACTGCACGACCACAGGGGCGCCACCGCCGATCTGAATGTCACGAACTTTTACTGCTCTTGTAGGCTTACGCATAAAAAGCTTTGAGTTCCAGCTTTAGCTGGCAATGCTCCATGAGATGTCAACTAAAGTTGAAACTCTAAACACTACCTTCCAACCAATCTCGACACGTCAAAGAAGATCACCGTCACCATCAGCAACAGCACGATCGCAAGACCCGTCAACTGAATGCGTTCCTTTGCCACCATCGACAGCGTCCTGCCAAACCATGACATCACTTTATCGACGGCCAAAACCATGATCTGCCCGCCGTCGAGCAGCGGTATTGGCAGCAGGTTAAATATGCCCAGACTCAGGCTGATCAAACCGAGTATAAGGAAAAATCCTGTTGCACCGAGTGACTTAGTTACCTGAGCCGACTGCTGAAATATCCCAACCGGGCCGCCGATGCCCGAATCTTTGACTGAACGCTTACCAGCAAAAACCTGCCCAAGCACGGATGCTGTTGCTTGTACGTTCTCGACATTCGTATCGAAAGCAAAAGCAACCGCCGACGAAAGCGTAGCCTTTTCAACCGGCAATTCTGGTTGAGCAAAAGAGAACCCTAGCCGTTCCTTGCCGTCGTCAAGCTTTCTCACGCTTGCCGTGACGGTCTGAAGCTGACCATTTCTCTCAATAACTAGATTTATTGGATTAGCCTTGTTGACATCGACCAGGTCTTTAGACTGACGGATCGAGCGGACCCGTTCTCCGTTGACCGAGACGATCCGATCGCCGGACTGAAGGCCCGCTTCTTGCGCAGGTGTATTTGGTGAGACCTCACCGACAACGACCGGCATTATTCCGGGATCCGGGTCGGCCTCAATATCGCCCGCGAGCTGGCCCATGATGGTCCGTTTTGCCGGCGTGACCTGCAGGTCGAACTTCTGTCCGGCCCTTTCAACGATGAGAGGCAACGGATTTCCCGGGTTGATCCCGGCCTGAAGCTCGATCTGCCGCCAAGTCGGGTTTTCAATCCCATTGAACGACGTTATTCGATCGCCGGGCTCGAGACCCGCCACGGCCGCTGCTCCGTCCGGCTTGATCGATTCGATCACCGGCGCCGTGGCAGCGGGGATCCCTTGGATCAAGGCCATCCCGAATGGAATTGCTAGAGCCAAAACCAAATTCATGAACGGACCGCCGAGCATGACAAGGAATTTCTGCCAACGGGGTCGTAGCTCGTAGAGTTCGCGATCCGGAACCTTTTCGTCCTGACTTTCGCCGCCCTCGAGCGCCGCCGTGGCCTCGTCTCCGTAAAGCTTTACATACGCTCCAAGCGGAATGGCGCTTATTCGATAGTCCGTGTGGCCGCGTTTGAAACCCCAGATGCGCGGGCCAAGACCGAAAAACGAATATGCCTCGACGCGCATACCAAAAAGCTTAGCCACCAAAAAATGGCCAAACTCATGGATGTTGACAGCGATACCGAGCACCGCAAGCGGTACGAGGACGTAATAAAATGCAATGTTTAGAACGGTTTCCATTTACGAACAAGTTTGATTCCGCCTCGCAAGACGGCGTTGTAACCAATACCGCAAAAAGTCATGCCGCAACGGCGGTGCGAGACAACTTCTCAACCAAGAGTCGCGCAGACACGCGCGCCGATCTGTCCGAGTCGAGTATCGTCTCGATCGCGTCTGCAGCCTTCGGCTCGTGCATCTCTGTTACCGATCGGTTTATCTCCACAATATCGCCAAATCCTATTTTGTGATCAAGAAACGCCGATACCGCAACCTCATTCGCCGCATTCAGGACAGCCGGCATCGTACCGCCCGCTCGCAGCGCATCGAACGCAAGCCCGAGACATGGGAATTTATCGATATCCGGTTCCTCAAACGTCAACGTCGAAAGTCGCGCCAAGTCGAGCGGCGGAAGCTCGCTTGCGCGCCGCTTGGGATAGGTCAAAGCATATTGGATCGCGTGGCGCATGTCGGTCACGCCCATCTGAGCGATGATCGAACCGTCGACCATCTCGACCATCGAGTGAATAACCGACTGCGGATGGATGACAACAGAAATTCGGTCCGCGTCAAAACCAAACAGCCACCGCGCCTCGATAACCTCAAGGCCCTTGTTCACCAACGTCGCAGAGTCGATGGTGATCTTATCGCCCATCGACCAGTTTGGATGTGCAAGCGCCTGCTCGACGGTCGCCGCGGCGATCTCACTCTTTGAGCGTGTCCGAAAAGGCCCGCCGGACGCGGTCAGTATCAGTCGCTTGACCTCCTCTCTTTGCTCGCCGCGTAGGCATTGGTGAATTGCATTGTGCTCAGAGTCGACCGGAATGATCTCAGCACCAGACCTGTCTGCTGCACGAGTAATTAACTCGCCGGCCATGACAAGTGTTTCCTTATTTGCCAGAGCGACCCGCTTGCCGGCCTCAACCGCACGCAGGGTCGGCAAGAATCCAACGGCGCCGACAGCGGCTGAAACGACCGTGTCCGCTTCGTCATGCGTCGCGACAGCAACCAGGCCGTCACTCCCGCACACGATATCGGGAATAGCCGCGCCAAGTTCGTGCAGTCGTGCCCGGAGCGTTTCGGCGCAAGATTCGTCCTCGCACGATACAAGTTTTGGTCTGAATCGTGCGACCTGTTCGGCAAATCGAGACATGTTCCGGCCCGCGGCCATAGCGACGACGCGAAAGCCCAAATGCTCGATAACTTTAAGGGTATTACAGCCGATCGAACCCGTTGAGCCGAGGATGGAGATCGTTCTCATAAAACAGCCGGCAAGCGACTAGGTTAGCATATCAGGCGGCGAAAGGGCACGGCTTTTGCAACGTAAGATGCGGCCCGAACGCCTGCAAAGTATGGATTTAATACGCTTGCAAATCATTACAGCGCAGGCCGGGTGAACATGGAAATGGCGATATTCGTCATAAGTAGAGCCGCTCAAATAG
>DASXPW010000044.1:0-9430 GCA_036493385.1 Pyrinomonadaceae bacterium | reverse complement strand
CGCTTGGTGTCGTGATACGGGGCGAAACGCCGCATTTCGATTTTGTTGCAGGGCAGGCAGCGAGCGGCATCATGCAGGCATCACTTGATACAGGAATTCCGGTGATGTTCGGCGTCGTCACAGCTAATACACGGAAGCAGGCCGAGGCCCGCTGCGGCGGGTCCGTCGGAAACAAGGGTTTTGAAGCGGCAATGTCGGCCATCGAGATGGTCAATTTGAGTCGCGATATCGAAGGGTTGGAGCAGGGCGAGAACAAGGTTTTTCCAAATGTCGTTTGAAAAGTCAGCTAAGAGTTCCGGCACGCGCCACAAGGCCCGCGAAGCGGCCCTGCAGATGCTGTTTGCGGCCGATCTGTATAAGGTCGATCCTGACCGCCTGACCGAAGACTATTGGAGCGAGTTCGGCGACACGACGATCGATACAAAGACTCGCGAATTTGCAGATAAACTCGTCGGCGGAACACTTCGCGAATTGGCCGCCATCGATCAGCGGATCAAGACCCGCGCCGAGCATTGGCGGATCGAGCGAATGGCCATAGTCGACCGTAACGTCCTTCGGCTGGCCGTGTTCGAGTTCCTGTTTGAGGACACGCCCGACACGGTCGTCATCAACGAAGCCCTCGAGATAGCCCGCCGCTTTTCCACGTATGAGGCGACGCAATTCATCAACGGCATTCTCGACGCTATTAAACACGACCTCGAAGCCGCTGCATCGGATAGCCCGCAAGATCCGCCGGCTGAGAAATCACAGGCTTCATCGATCTAGACCCATCCTTATCTTTTCCCTTCAACTGCGATAAAATTATCTTTTGCACCTATAAAGAGCGTAAGAGGTTTATCAAACCGTGAGCGACAAGACCATATCTACCTTCATCGAAGAGAATTTCGGCGCCAATGCGACCTATGTCGAAGGACTTTTGGCCAGGTACCAGACCAACCCGAGCTCGGTCGATGACTCATGGCAGGAGTATTTTGCCGAGATGCTAGGCAGCGACGGCAACGCCTCCGCTGCAGCAGAGCCACAGCCTGCCGCACCGGCAGAAACCGGGGCCGCAGGGAGTGTGTCAGTCTCTCAACAAAAGGACCAGAAGCCGGCGCCGGCTCTACCTCCCGACGTCTCTGCAAAGCCTATAGTCGGCCCGGCAAAGATCATTGTCGACAACATGGAGCAGAGCCTGACGGTGCCGACGGCGACAAGCGCCCGCGACATTCCGGTCAAGCTGCTCGAAGAAAATCGCCGCATCGTTAATGAGCACCTCCTGGCTCGCGGGCGCGGAAAGGTCTCGTTTACGCATATGATCGCGTGGGCGATCATCAAAGCCGTCAAGGCCTATCCACATATGAATGTTGGCTTTGCCGAGGTCAACGGCAAGCCGTCGCGGCTCGAACATACAAGCGTCAACATCGGTCTTGCGATCGACATCGAGAAAAAGGACGGCTCGCGTTCGCTGCTCGTCCCCAACGTCAAAGGCGCCGACAAGATGAACTTCTCACAGTTCTTCGATAGCTACAACGACTGCGTCAAGCGGGCCCGCGAAGGCAAACTCGAGATCGCCGATTTCCAGGGCACGACCGTCACTCTGACCAATCCGGGAACGATCGGCACCGTCGCGTCGAATCCACGGCTTATGGCCGGGCAGAGCGTGATCGTCGCGACTGGCGCCATTGAGTATCCGGCTGAGTATCAGGCGATGACGGCCGCGGCCCTGTCGCAGCTTGGTATCAGCAAGACGATCACGATCACAAGCACCTACGATCATCGCGTCATACAGGGCGCCGAGAGCGGCTTGTTCCTTGCAAAGATCCATGAGTTTCTGGTCGGTAAGCGCGACTTCTATACCGAGATCTTCAACGATCTCGAGATCAACTTCCCGCCGCTTCGCTGGGCCCAGGATTACAACCCGAGCCTTCTGGGCGGCGACCGATCGGCGGAGCAGGCCGAGAAGCAGGCGAATGTCCTGCAGCTCATAAACGCCTATCGTACGCGCGGTCATTTGCTCGCCGATATCGATCCGCTCAACATGACGCCGCATCAGGCAGACGACCTTGAACTCGAGTATTACGGCCTGACGATCTGGGACCTCGACCGCGAGTTCATCACCGGCGGCCTGCACGGCGAAAAGACCGCAACGCTTCGCCGCATTCTCGAGATCCTTCGCAAGGCCTACACCGGAAAGGTCGGCATTGAGTACCGCCACATCCAGAGCAAAGAGGAAAAGGACTGGATCCGCGCCCGCGTTCGCGAACAGTTTGTCGACACTCCTCCGCTGGCACCCGAGCTGCAGAAAGACCTGCTCGCTAAGCTGATCGAGGCTGAACAGTTTGAGCAATTTCTGCACAAGAAATATCTCGGGCAGAAGCGCTTTTCGCTTGAGGGCTGTGAGACCGTTATCCCAATGCTCGATCAGCTTGTCGAGGGTGCCGCGGCGCGCGGCGTCGACGAGATCTATATGGGCATGGCCCATCGCGGCCGGCTGAATGTATTGTCAAACATCATCGGCGATCCGGAATCGGGTGACATGGCCGAGCGGATCTTTACCGTTTTTGAAGGGACGTCGCACCCGAACTTTCCTGCCGACGAGGGCGACGTCAAATATCACCAGGGTGCCGTCGGCCGACGCAGGACCAAGTCGGGCCGCGATATCGATCTCGTGCTTGCCTCGAATCCGAGCCATCTCGAATTTGTCGACCCGGTCGTCGAGGGCATGGCCCGCGGCACACAGGACAAGATCCGCAACGGCCAGGGCAAGACCCGCGAAGAGGTTTACGACATCATCATGCCGGTCCTTCTTCACGGCGACGCGGCGTTTGCCGGTCAAGGCATCGTGATGGAGACGCTGCAGCTTGCGAACCTGCCGGGCTATCGGACCGGCGGCACCATCCATATCGTTATCAACAACCAGATCGGGTTTACGACCTCGGCCGAGTTTGGCCGCAGCTCGATCTATTCGACCGACGCGGCGCAGATAACGCAGACGCCGATCTTTCATATCAACGGCGACGCGCCCGAGGCGGCCTATCGCGTCATCCAGATCGCACTGGAGTATAGGCATCAGTTCAATAAGGACGTCGTTCTCGACCTCGTTGGTTTCCGACGCCTCGGTCACAACGAGGGCGACGAACCAAGCTACACGCAGCCTGTAATGTATGCCCGCGTCAAGGCACATCCCGGCACGCGTCACATCTATGCTCAGAAGCTCATTCGCGATGGCGTTATTACCGAAGACGAGCTCGAACAGATGACGCATAAGGTACAGGAAAAATACGAAGGCATTCTCGCCCGAGCCAAAGAGATCGCGACGACCGTAAAGCCTAAGAAGACCGAGCTTGCCCCGCCGATCACGGACGAAGACGGCTCGAAGGTCGTCGCGACCGGTGCCAAACGCGACGAGATAACGATCGCGGCGGATAAAATATCGCTCGTGCCGGAAGGCTTTCATATCAATCAAAAGATGGTCGGCCAGCTTGCCCGTCGGGCCAAGATGGGCACCAGCGAAGTGCCGATGGACTGGGCGTTTGGCGAAGCGATGGCCATTGGAACACTCGTTCAGGAAGGCTATGCCGTCCGTCTCAGCGGCCAGGACTCGGGCCGCGGCACTTTTTCACAGCGGCACGCATCGATGTACGACACGATGACCGGTGAACGTTGGTCGCCGCTGACCGAGCTTAAGAGCGACAAGGACCCGAACGCACGCTTCTATGTCTTTGACAGCTCGTTGTCGGAGCAGGGCGTGCTCGGCTTCGAGTACGGATATGCGGTCACATGCCCGGATGAGCTGGTCATGTGGGAAGCCCAATTTGGCGATTTCTCAAATGGCGCCCAGGTCGTCATCGACCAGTATATTGCCGCGTCCGAGGACAAGTGGCAGCAGCGGTGTCGTCTCGTAATGCTCCTGCCGCATGGTTTCGAAGGACAGGGACCCGAGCACTCGTCGGCAAGACTTGAACGCTATCTGCAGCTTTGTGCCGAAAACAACCTGCAGGTCTGTTACCCGACCACCCCGGCACAGTATTTCCACTTGCTGCGCCGACAGGTCAAGCAAGAGATCGTCCGACCGTTGATCGTCATGACGCCAAAGAGTTTGCTGCGTCTGCCAGCGGCGACCTCGACCGTCGAAGAGTTGACGACGGGCGGCTTTGAGCCGGTCATCGATGATGTAAAGATCGCCGACAAAAACGCCGTCACACGTGTTGTTCTCTGCAGCGGTAAGGTGTTTTACGACCTTGACGCCGCGAGGAACGCAGACGCCCCCTCCCGGAACGCGGACACTCCTGTCCGCACTGCCGTTGTGCGGCTCGAACAGTTCTATCCGTTCCCGGCCTACGCCCTCAAGCAGACTCTTGCGAGCTATTCGAACGCCAAGCAGATCGTATGGGCCCAGGAAGAGCCCCAAAACATGGGTGGTTGGACATTTGTCCAAAACCGCATCCGGGCCGTGCTGCCTGCAGGTGCCAAGCTAGTTTACGCCGGCCGCACCCCGTCAGCTTCACCGGCAACCGGCTCGTACGCCGTCTTCGAGCTGGAACAAAAGCAGCTAATCGACGAAGCGCTGGCGGCCAACGCCGACGAAGTATCAAAAGCAAGCAAGCCCGAGGTCGCGGAAAAACCAGCCCCGGCGGGCGCCTAAAGCAGGTGGCCAATCACGGCGTTTCGCGTGCTTCGTGCTTTTGGTGGTTCTGATTTGACACTCTAACCAACGAGACACCCTAACTGCATTTAAAATCACGAGCGTTGCCGTCTTAGCGCGTTAACTCATGCCGGCTCAATGACTTTCGGGCACCCCCCAACATCATTCGTCTAAGTTTGTCCCACTCTTGTCTCACCCTTGTCTCGGCCCTGTCCCACTTCGGTCTGATGTTTGCAAACTATTGATAGAATGAGACTTTATGCCTTTCGAATTGCTTGTCCCACGTTTTTTGCAAAAATTTAATTTTTGCTGTCATTTGTGGCCAGATCGACGCAGTTTGTGGCACAAATGACACACAAATGACGTACGATCGACGCACAAACGACGTTGTCTCAACGCCGATCGTGGCACAGATAACAGCGCACCCAACGCCTCCTCTTATGAAAAATAATGTACACACGGAGCACACTCTTGTGAAAGATAAGGTACATCGGAACACACAAAGAAGAAACCAAGAGCGCAAAAGATCAGGCCGACATTCGGCGCTTTTGATTGTCAAAGAGCAAACGGATGGTAGAACGTACGTTCTGCTGTCCGATATGATTATATCATATGGGTCAAGTCTCTCGATCCGTGTCCAAACGAGGTCAACGGATAGAGGCGTTATATTGGACCCCGGCCCAGTTGCCGAGATGACCTTCGTTTGAAACATAGCCAAACGTGGAATAGAATCGTCTCGCCTTATTACTTAGATCGCACAGAGGAGGTTCGGTTGATGAACAGGTTCGGGCTCAGTGTCGGGCTGTTAGCGGTGATCCTTTTATCTATGTCCGCTCAAGCTCAGACAGCAGGCGGAGTGAATTCGAAGCAGCAGGTGACGACAAACCTGGCTGCTCCCGTCGCCGGCGTAAAGCATGTCATATGGGTTTGGTTTGAGAACCGCGACATCGGCGAAATAACGGCGCAAACGGCACCGTTTTTTACCAGCTTTGCCGCGGACAATGCCAATTTCACGAACTATTTCGGCGTTGAACATCCGTCACAGCCAAACTACCTCGATGGATTTTCCGGCTCGAACCAGAGCATCACTGACGACGCGCATCACAGCGTCGCGACAGTGGGGATCGACAATCTCGGCAGGCAGATGTCGGCCAAGGGCCTCTCGTGGCGCCTATATGCACAGGACTATCCCGGCGGCTGCTCCGACGTCGATACGTCCGACGGCGGCGTCGACGGGCCGGGCGCGGCCGGCCAGTATGTGCGAAAGCATAACCCCGCGATCACGTTTGAAAATATAAGGAACAACCCGGCCGAATGTGCCAATATCCAGCCGCTCGCGAATTTTGACCCGACCGTAAATTTCGCGTTCGTCGTGCCGAACATGATCAATGACATGCATGACGGCACGACGGCGCAGGGCGATGCATTCCTTCAGGCGTTCGTGCCGCTGGTGACGGCGAGCCCCGATTATGAGCATACGCTGTTGATCGTCACGTTTGACGAGTCGGATGCGGTCCCGCTCCCGGCCGGTGGTCACGTTTATACGGCCGCGATGGCACCGTGGCTGCACAATGTGACGATCACGCCGACGTACAACCATTTCAATTTGCTAAGCACGACCGAGCGGATCTTTAGTCTCGCGCCTTTGACCGTCGCTCAGCCGATCGCAGAGGTGCTGCCACCGCCGCAACAAGCAGCGCCGTTTGATTTTGACGGTGACGACAGGACGGACATTTCCATTTTCAGGCCGACCGACCCGACCGGCGCCGAGTGGTGGGTCCGAAAGAGCCTCACATCGCAAGTCTTCGCCCTTCATTTCGGTATTTCGACAGACACGGATGTCTCGGCAGATTTCACCGGCGACGGGAAAACCGACATTGCGGTATTCAGACCGTCGAGCGGGCAATGGTTCGTCTTGCGAAGCGAAGATTCCAGCTTTTTTGCGGTGCCGTTCGGTCTCAGCGGCGATATCCCGATGCCGGCCGACTACGACGGTGACGGCAAGGCCGATGTGGCCGTGTTCAGACCATCAACCTCGATCTGGTTCATCCATCGATCGACGGACAGCGGCGTTACGTTTACGCAATTTGGCTTACCCGGCGATCAACCGGTCGCTGCCGACTATGATGGTGACGGCAAGGCGGATGTCGCAATATTCCGTCCCAGCGGCGCCGTCGCCGGCACAGCAGAATGGTGGGTGAAGCGAAGCAGCAACGGTTCGGTCTTCAACGTGCGGTTTGGTACCAGCACGGACAAGGCCGTACCGGGCGACTATACCGGCGACGGCAAGACCGACATCGCTGTCTTTCGGCCGGGAGCGTCGGCGACGTGGTTCGTTCTACGGAGCGAGGATTTCTCATTCTTTTCATTTCCATTTGGCACGACAGGAGACGTTCCCGTTCCCGGAGATTACGACGGCGATGCAAAGACGGACGGCGCGGTTTTCCGGCCGTCGAACCACACGTGGATAATCGACCGCACGAGCCTGGGCCCGGAATTTGTCGGCTTTGGCTTGTCGACCGATCAGCCGGTGCCGGGGACTTTTGTAAGGTAGGAACATCGGTTTTGGATTTTTGTGAAAATTCGGCGCCCGAAATTGCGATCGTCGATCCAGCGGCGGCCCGCATCTAATCGTGTGACGATTCTGCTGACCTAAATGAGCATTAGAGCTGCCAGAATTTCTCTGATTTTTGTTTTGGCACTTGCCGCAGTGTTCGGACTTGCGTGTCAAAAGGACGAGTTGTCGACGCAGGTCGCGCAGGCCGAGACGAAGCCGACCCCAGACCGCATGTCGCCGTCGATCGAGATCGCGGCTGTGGGCGACATCATGATGGGCTCGACGTCGATCAACACGTCTTTCCTGCCGCCGAATGACGGCCGCGACATGCTGAAAGAAGTGACGCCGGTCCTTTCGGCAGCGGACATCGCGTTTGGCAATCTCGAAGGCCCGATGCTCGAAGGCGGCAAGACCGAAAAATGTCCCGACACGTCGCCGGTCAAAAAGACGAACGAGGCATATGCCACGCCTACTCCGACGCCCGCACCCGGCACGACCCCAGCGAAGAAACCCATACCGTGCTTTGCCTTTCGCGTGCCGACGCGTTACGGCAAATATCTGAAGGATGCGGGATTTGATGTACTGAACTTAGCGAACAATCACGCAAGCGATTTCGGCGAACAGGGCCGCGCGAGCACGCGGAAGGTGCTCGACGATCTCGGCATCAAGTACGCGGGCGGCGACAAGGATAAATTTTCGACCGCGTATCTGGTTGTAAAGGGAGTCAGCATTGCGATCATCGGTTTCGATCACAATCCAATTTCGCCGAATGTGAACGATCTGGATGAGGCACGGCGGCTCGTCACCGCTGCCAAAAAGAAAGCGCAGATCGTGATCGTCTCGTTTCACGGCGGCGCCGAAGGCGAAGGTGCGCAGCACGTGCCGCGGCAAACAGAAATGCTCGGCAGCGAAAAGCGCGGAAACCTGCCGCTCTTTGCTCACACGGTCATCGACGCAGGCGCCGATCTCGTACTCGGACACGGCCCGCATGTGCTACGAGGAATGGAATTTTATAAAGGCCACCTGATCGTTTATTCAATGGGCAATTTCGCGACCTATGGGATGTTCAATCTAAAAGGCGTTCAAGGATTCTCGGCGATATTCGATATCAAGCTCACATCAAGCGGCGATTTTGCTGCGGCTAAGATCATTCCCATTCGTCAGGAAGGCCGCGGCGGCCCGGTACTGGACCCAAGCGGCGCAGCGATCAAAAAACTTCAGGAGCTATCGGCTGCGGATTTTGGCGCCGCGGCCGCAAATATCACAGATGACGGAATGATCTCGATTCGATGAGGTGTGTCGTTTAGGTCAGCCTTTGTATTTTTGTATCCTCTCGATCAACTTAGCGGCATGGTTTCTCGCGATCAGCGGTATGCGTTCGTCGTTTGATAATTCTTGTAAGAGCGGGACCATTTGCTTTGGGTCGGAGATCTCGTTGCGGCGAAAATATGAGTCGAGCTCGTCGAGAAGCGACGGCGCGTTTAGCGGCTGGTTTTCGCGCGAGACCGAGATATCAAATTGCCAGACACACTGATTGCTGATCCTGCGGTACTCGTCGAGCAAGGCTTTCGCATCCTTGTTCTCGGTCCAGTTATATTTTACGGTCCGCTCGCGGCCGTCTTTTCGATAGGTGATCGTGATGTTGCCGAGAGTCGAGTAGTCGCGCGGCGTCTGATAAACCTCGGTCGAATCGAGAAACTTCAGCGCGGCGAAGGCATTCTTGAGCCGCTCCATCGTCACCGCCGAAAGCTCGATCGGCTCCGATTCAGGATCGTCGAGGCCCTCTTTCCGGAATGTGATCTTTCCGCGGCCAGACTCGTCATGCTCGATCGAGATGTTGGAAACGACAAATCCGGGCCGGGCAAATTCGTAAACGTACGTTGGTTTAAAATTCTGATGCTGGCTAGTGGTCGATATATTTACATTCGGATCTGCCGGCCGCTCGTTGCGCTTTGCGATCGGCGTTGGGGTTGGCTCGGGTACCACCGGCTGGACCGGCGTCGGGATAGGTTTCGGCTTTGACGTCGTCACGCGTCTGGCCGATTGGCCGCTTACTGCAAGCGACAAGGCAAACGCTGAAACGAAAATAACCAGAAATGCTTTCATTGAATTTGCGGGTACGATCATGATGACGGTCTGACCGAAAGGTTTGCAAGGCACGAGCCGTCAGTTCAAAAACCTTCGCTTGGCGTGATAGCGATGAAGCAGCTCCTCGAGGAAAGCCTCGTACGAAAAATTATTCGCAT
>DASXPW010000043.1:0-18645 GCA_036493385.1 Pyrinomonadaceae bacterium | reverse complement strand
CATCTTTGACGAGCGCGAGCCTCAATCGACGATCTCACTCGTCGAAAACCTACTCGAAAAGATGGCGGCCGCGTCGAATGGCCACGTCTGGAAGATGGAGCGGGACGGCCGTGCGGCCAAATACGGCTTCAGCCTGAGCGGGAAAGAACATTTCAACACCGCTCTTGCCGAGGCGGTTCAGAACGTGCCTGACTCGGTTGTCAATAATCTGCTGCGGCGATTGATGCGCGACCGATTTTCCGACTGCGAATTCGAAGCGAATGAGAACGGTCAAGAGATCGCGGAGACCGAGCTCGAATGGCGCGGCGGCGTACGCCGTGGACGGCTGGTTTGGAACGTGGGAAATCACGAGAAGTTTGCAGGCCCGGAACCGTCGGCGGTAGGCGAATGGACGATAGTCGTCGATTTCAATCCCATCGACCTGTCTGCAACAGATGCGAACGTCGTTCAATGGAAACCGGACGAGCTCAAGCCGGAGGAATTTGACACCCTCAAACGCTATCACGCATTGATGTCGCGCGAGGACCTTCAGCAAACCTTTCGCGACGAGTTCCGAACGACGATCCAGACCTTTACGATCGCCATCGAAAAGATCTGGGAGCGAAAATTTCTTCAATACGGCAAGCTTCGGATAAACGCCAAGGAGCATAAGTTCACGTCCGAAGCGGCGGCCGGACACAATGTCTCAGAGGTATTTGCGAAGATGCTCGCGCCGCATTTCGACGCGATGTTTCCGGAGCACCCGGAATTTGCCCGTCGGCTGGAAATGGCGCAGGTCGACGATCTGGCTGTCGGCCTTTTCGCTGCCCGAGAGGGCGCATCGGCCGAGGTGACAAAATTAGCCGAGGCATTCGCGGTGCCGATGGGACTGGCCGACGTTAGCGAGGGCGGCGTCGAGGTTAGACCCGTCGAGGGGCTAATGTCGCTGCATCCCGTAACGGCGGTGATGGAACTCCTGGCGACGATCGACGGTGTTGTGGAGATCGAGGAGCTTGGTCGGCGGCTCGGCGAAAGCCCCTTCGGTTTTACATTTGAGGCCCAGCGACTTTTATTCACAGCGCTCGTCGCACGCGGCGTAGTTGAATTCGTCACTTCGAATGGCGACCGGATCGGCAGCCGATCACTCGATCTGAAACTCGTTTGGGAAGATGTCGCCGGCATCTCATTCCCGAGTGAATCTCAGTATTCCGCTGACCGTCTCGTAAAGTGGGCGGCGCTGCTGACTGGCGACTCTGATCTGACATCGATAAACTCTGAGGCTGCCCGCAAAAAGGTCAAAGTCTCGCTTGGCAACTGGCTCGATGGCTGGCGCGAAATGAATATCCTTGAGCAGTTGGATTCAATTGCGGACGACTCGATGACGACGGCCCTGTGGCATCTCGGATCGCGGACCCGAAAATCGTTCGGGGCCTCGGCCGATGCGGTGATGTCGGTCGCGAGCGGAACCTTGGACGTTGAGGCCGCGCTTCGAATGATCCAGGAGGCATTTTCGGCGTCGGAAACGGAATTCAAAGCTCTGTCTGCCGAACTGATCGATCTTAGGGCCGTACTCGCAGCGTTTCCGGCCCGAAACGCGGCCAAACGGCGCATTGCGGCCTATGAAATGACTGACGACGCCGTGACCGAGTCGGTAAGATCGCAGATCAACAAGACGCTGGGCGCTTCGACAAATGATAGAACGACGGATATTGAACAGCTCGAAATGCTCTGGCAAGAGTTTGGTGCCAAGTTTGATGCACGATTGGCCGAAAGCCACGCGGTCTCGGCCCGGTTGCACGAGACGCGCGATAAGGCGGCGGAGATCATGTCGAGTCACGAATGGTGGGTCTTTGAAAATTTGGCGAACACCGGTCATTTTGACGCGGCCTATCGCCAGACGGCGCGCGAGATAATCCGCGAGCTGCGAGTTTGTAACTGTACGACGCAGATCGCCGCCGGCTCATCGTCGCCACTGGCTTGTCCCGGCTGCGGTTATTCTTTTCGCGCAAATCGACGGCGTCAGACGCTCCCGCAGCGTCTGTGGGCGCTCGTTAGCGAGGCACTTGAATCATATGAGGCATCGATCGCCCGACAAAGAGATAAGCTGGTCGCCGCCATTTATGAACTTGTTCAAGACGAGCCGTCCGAGGGCGGAAAGTTATCAGGCGCGTCGCTGGCGGGCAAGCTGACGAGCAGCTCGCGACTGCTTGATCTGTCAGAAGACGAACTCAGGATTCTGCAGGCAGCAATAGTGCGATTCGGCCCGCTCAGGTCGTCCGAGAGCTTCATCCCATCCACGTACTCGCCCGCGGTTACGGTCATCGAGGACGCCTTGGTCTTAAGCTCATAGAAAAGAGCCCACCCTTCAGGGTCGAACAATATCTCGAAAATGTGCTAATTTCTGCGAGTGCAGGAAATTACCGTGATCGGTCCCGGACGAATGGGCGGAGCTCTCGCATTGGCCTGTTCGGCCGCGGGCGATGTCGTGAAGCTCATTGTTTATCATTCGCGACGCCCATCGGCTGCGATATTAAAGGCATTGCCGCCAGACACGCAGTTTGTCCGGATCGACAAACTTGAAAAGCTGACGTCGGGCGTCGTACTTATTACGGTCCCGGACGACAGTATTGTTGCGGTCGCGAACACGCTGGCAGATCGCACAGCTCCTATCTGCACCGTGTTTCACACGAGTGGATCGATGTCGTCCAAAGCGTTAGCGGCTCTAAAGGCGCGCGGCTGTGCGATCGGCTCGATCCACCCGCTTGCATCGATCAGCGCTCCTTCGTCTGGGCCGGAGCGATTTCGCGGCGCGTATTTTTGCGTCGAGGGCGACACAAAGGCAGTGAGGCTGGGCAGGAGTCTGGTCCGCTCGATCGGCGGACGGCCGTTTGCGATCGACGCTGACAAAAAGGCTCTTTATCATGCTGCGGCAGTCACAGCCGCAGGCCACGTAACCGCGCTGTTCGACGTTGCCGCATCGCTAATGACGCGAGCGGGCCTTGATCGAAAGCAGGCCCTTGCCGTCATGCGTCCGCTCCTTGAGGGTGCTACGGCGAATCTTCAAAAGCAGGATCCGATCGATGCGTTGACCGGGCCATTCGCGAGGGCGGACATTGCCACATTTGAGCGCCAGCTCAAAGCGTTAAACGCGTCGGCGACAAAGTCTGAGCTGCAAATATATTTAGATCTAGCCGCCCGATCGCTCGACCTTGTCGAAATTCACGCCAAAAACAGGTCCGCGATCGCAAAAATGCGTGAACTAATTTCGTTAGCGAAACAGGATATCGAATGTTAAAATTCTGTTTATCGGATGACGGACGAGATCGAGGAATTTGGTAAAGAAAAGGAGATCCTGCTCGAGCACCTCCAACGGGCCGGGCTGCGCCGGACAGGGCAGCGTGACCTAATTCTTGAGACATTTCTGCGGACCGAAGAACACTTGACGAGCGAAGATCTCTATCGCCTCGTCCAGCGCGAAGACCCGACCGTCGGACACACCACCGTTTATCGCACGTTAAAGCTGCTTACCGATGCCGGCCTTGCTCGCGAGGTGCGGTTTGGCGACAACAAGACGTATTACGAACATCATTATAATCATGAGCACCACGATCACATGATCTGCACCGAATGTGGGAAGGTCATCGAGTTTTACTCGGCCGAGATCGAGGCGCTGCAAGACCAGATGGCAGACAACTTTGGCTTTCTGCCGACCCATCACAGCCTTCGGCTGTGGGGTTTATGCGATGAGTGTCAGAAGGAAGCGGTCGATATACATACGACGGCTTCCGGAGCGCAGCCGCGAGTCAAGGTAAAGAGCCAGGTTTAGAAAAAAGCATGGATGACGTTGAGATCAAATTTACAAGGGAAGATCTGGAAGGCATTGTCCCAATTGGGACATATCTCGGCGATGCTATGCGGCGGCTCGGCGTGCCCGCCGGCGAACCGTGCGATGCCGCAACCGATTCGCATGACTGTGTCGTGACGGTTACAAAGGGAGCGGAATTGCTCTCGCCCTTGACCTCGCTTGAGACGACGTATTTTGAGCCGGACGGCCCGAAAGATGGTGAGCGTCTGGCATGCCAAACAAAGATCGAGCGACCCGGAGAGATAGAGGTAATGACAAAAGAAAAAACGACAACCGAAGAACCAGCTAAAGAAGCCGAGAGTAACGAGTATCGGAAACAGTTCACAGAACTCCCGCTTGAGAAAAAGATCGCCGATCTGATGAGGCTCGAGGCGATCACGCTGGGTGAAACATTCTCGTTTATATTGAACTCGCCATTCAAGGTATTTGAAAAGGTTGGTGATGTCATGGCGGAATTCGGGATGAAGCTGGAACGTGATGCAAAGCAGTCGCGGCGTCCTTCTGAACACGTTGAGACCGGCGATCAAAATGGCGCCGACAAGGATGCTGAAGAGACTTCTGAAAAGAAACCGGAAGCTGAGCAGCAGGGATAAAGCACAGTGTTTATGAGCGACGACAAGCTACAAAAACGATCGCCGATGACCGCGATGGAAAGGGGTCAGTATGCGCTCGCTTTCGTCGTTGTCGCGACACTACTAGTCGTCGCCAAATTTCCGATCTTCGTCGTGTTTTTCTTCGGAATATTTGCGTATTTTCTCTGGAAAATATTCTCCGGTGTGTCGCGCAGCGAAACGCGAGAGGTGTTTGAGTTTTATCTCGCCGCAAACGAGATCCTTCGTGATGACGACCGCAAATGGTATGGATTCGAGATCCGGGACGTCGTCGCCCGCGGCAACCGGATCATGCAGTTCATGACGGCCGCGCCGCCCCTGGTCTTTTTTGCCCTCGGGGCGTTGCAAAACAAGATCGGCGACCACAGGGAAGCGGTGACAAATCTGACACGCGCATTAGAAGGCGAGCAGTCGGACGAATTGAATTTCGTCTTCCCTTCGCCTGAACTTCGAAATTATGTCCGTGTTCTCCGTAAGATCGAGCGCGATCCGACCGAGGCCCCGATGACATCGTCGGCAGTGAGGTCGCTGGAGCGGGCACGCCGCATTCGCGGAAAGTCGCTGCTTGAGAGCAGCCGGCAGAAATCGACCGAAGCCGAACAGCAGGCTCATCCTCAGCTCAGCGCCGAGAATGCGGCACCCGAGAGCATTACTTCGGCCGTCTACACCAACGGATATCATGTTTCGGAGGAAGCTCTACAGAAGGAACCACCGCCGGCACCACAACCGGCGCCTCAGCCACATCGCCGGAAGCGCAAGGACAACTCCGAGGAGGGGCGCTTCACCAATCGGAAGCCGATCACGGAAGTGCTGCACGATATTTACGATTCAAATACACACTGACGCGTCGGCTATTTGAGCCCGAAAAATCGCCGGATCGATCTGAGCACGCCTCTTTCGTGAGATCCCACTTGTTCGGTTTCCTTTTCGCTTATTGACCGCAGCACCTCGCGGCGTTCTTCTACCATCTCGCTAATGGCTCCGACCAAGTCTGGATTCGCCTCAAATATCGGCCTCAGCGAGACCTTTCGTATTTGAAGTACTTCTGTCTCCTCGACGGCGACGACGGTGGCCGTTCGGGGCTCGCCCGTCAGTAAGCTCATTTCGCCGAAGAATTCATTTTCACGAAGTGTATTGAGGACCTTTGTCGATCCGCCATGGGGCACCTGCACCTCGACCGAGCCTCGCATGATAACGAACATCGAACGGCCCTCCTGGCCCAGGCGAACGATCGCCTCGCCGGGCGCGTAGACCCGGATCTTTGAGGCGTGCGCGAGTCTCTCGGTCTCTTCGTCCGACAGCGGCGCAAATATCGATACATTATTAAGCCGTTCGGTAACTGTGTTGACGTGCTCCTCAATGGGCGTATCTTGCGGTTTTGCCTCGATCTGGATCGTTCGTGTCGGATATGAAAACTCGATCTTTTCACGTTGAAAGGCATACCAGAGACGCTGGCGCACCAGAGCATCCGTGTCGTTGTACCGGGCATAGTTTTCCAGCCAGTATTTCACTTCCCATTCGATGCCGCTATCCCCCAGATCTCGGATGCGGACATTAGGGCGCATCTTCGGCGAGATGTTTTCCGCGAGTCGTATGGCATCGCGCGCGACCTGGGCCGTTTTTGCCGGAGAGCTTGTATAAACCGTACTAAACGTGACTGCCCTTGCGTTTAAGGTACCCTTTGATGCGACCTCGATCGATTCCTTGCCTAAGACCGCGTTGCTGATGATCAGAAGCTTATTCTGAAACGTCCGGATCTTGACGCCTCGCCACGAAACGCTCTCGACGACGCCTGTCCCGCGATTCGCCATGCTGACGACGTCCCCGACCTGGAAAGGCTGATCGGCCTGCAACGCGATGCCGGCGAACAGATTGCCAAGGGTCTCCTGGAGCGCGAGACCAACAACGAGACCAAAGATCGCCGAGCCCGCGAATATTGATCCCAAATTGATCCCGGGATATTGCGCCTGAAAAATGATCGCAAATGCGATGATATAAATGATCACCGACACGACCGTTCGCAAAAGGGAAGATATCTCGCGTTTAGACTCTGACAATCGGCCGAACAAAAGGTAAGTCAGGAACCGCACGATCGCGATGACGAGCGCCATTGCGAGAATAATTTTCAGCAGGCGAAACAGATGATCGATCAGGCGGACATATGTCGCTGCCATCATGTCGCCTTTTGCGCTATCGGGATCGAGCTGCCAGGGACTCAAAAAGCGCCATCCGAACTGCGGTAAAATTTCGGTTTGGATCCAGTTCTCAATAAAGGGCGTCGCTGTCAGCAGAGCGATGACGACTGCCGAGAGCACAATAAAAAAGAGGGCCTTTCGCTGAAGTTCTGATGCGGGCATAGCGAGGTCGTGCTAAAACATACCAGCAATTTCAGGGGTTCGCAAAGCGTAAGTTAGAGCAGCGTGCCGCGGAGCATGACAGCCGCGACGCTGAAATAGATCAGCAGGCCAGTGACGTCGACGAGTGTGGCGACAAAGGGCGCCGACGAAGTTGCCGGGTCGATACCGGCACGCTTAAGAATGAAGGGGATCATTGAGCCCGAAAGAGTGCCCCACATAACGATCCCGATCAGCGAGAGAAAGATCGTTGCCGCGACCAGAAGCCAGTGCTGAGTGTAGTTAAATATACCGAGCTGCTGCCAGATCGTTATTCGCAATACACCGATAATGCCGAGCACTACGCCGAGCGAGAATCCTGAGACGATCTCGCGGCGCATGACATACCACCAGTCTTTCAACGCGAGCTCTTTGAGCGCCATCGCGCGAATTATCAGCGTCGCAGCCTGCGATCCACTGTTGCCGCCCGATGAGATAACAAGCGGCACGAACAGCGCAAGCACGACTGCCTTTTCGATCTCGTGATCGAAATAGCCCATCGCCGAAGCGGTCAACATCTCGCCTAGAAACAGGATGACCAGCCAGCCGGCGCGTTTTCGTATCAGCGTCGTCAGAGGCGTCTCGACATAAGGCAGCTCTAAGGCCTCCAAGCCGCCGAATTTCTGGATATCTTCCGTCGCTTCTTCTTCAGCAACGTCGAGAATGTCATCGACGGTGACGATGCCGACAAGGACGCCGTTCTCCGTTATAACAGGAAGTGCCGAACGGTCGTACTGCCTAAAGACCTGAACGGCCTCTTCCTTATCCATCGTGTCCTGAAGAGAGACAAACTTATAGTCCATCAACTGTTCAACAGGCGCGTCGGGCGAGGCGAGCAGAAAGCGGCTGATCTGAACGTCGTCTATAAGGCGAGAATTGTCATCCACGACGTACACGATGTTCAGCGTCTCCGCCTTCTTGCCAAATTTGCGAATGTGCTCAAAGGTTTGCTGCACCGTCCAGTCCTTCTGGACCTGGATGTAGTACGGTGTCATCAACCTGCCGACGGTGTTTTCTTCGTAGCCGAGCAGGGCGCTGGCAACGTGACGCTCTTCGTCGGTGAGCAGGTTCAAAGTTTCTTTTAGGATGTGATCGGGAAGTCGTTCAAGAAAGGCGGTTCGGTCGTCCGGAGACATTTCGTTCAGGACGGACGCAACCTCGCGGTTTCCCAAACTTTTTACGATGTCTTGCTGGATCTCGGGATCGAGGTATTCGAATACAGAGGTAGCCTTATCGCCGGGCAGCAGCCGAAAGACGACCGTCCGCTCGGCCTCGGGAAGCTCGTCGATGATGTTTGCTACTTCGCTTTGGTGGATATCTGCCAGCTCGTTGCGGACCTGGTTCCACATGCGATTTCTGATCTGTTCCAACATCGGTAGACATCCTCGTCTTCTTGGCGATAACCAAATGAAAGAGAATAGCTCAATTTCCAGCGCCGACCAAATCAGCCCGATTTTATTGCCCGCCGGAAATCTATTATTATAACGAGTCAGTCATAAGCATTTAAGAAACACTATGAGATCGATAAGAAGAGCATCCGTTTTTCTGGTCATTTACGCGCTGCTGATCGGCTGGATCCCGGCCGGCACCCAGCTTCGAGCCGCGACTTCCGAACCGGTCAGGGGCCAGCATGGGATGGTCGCGTCCAATAGCGAGATCGCTTCGCGTGTCGGGGTCGAGATCATGAAAGAAGGCGGCAACGCGGTAGACGCCGCGATCGCCGTCGGTTTGGCGCTTGAGGTCGTTTATCCCTACGCGGGAAACATCGGCGGCGGCGGATTTATGATGATCCGCAAAAAGGACGGCACTGCAACAGCCATCGACTATCGTGAAATGGCGCCAAAGGCGGCGACGCGTAACATTTATCTCGACAAGAACGGCGAGCTGATCAAGGGCGAAGGCGGTTCGATACTCGGCTATCGCGCGGCCGGCGTGCCCGGAACGCTGGCCGGTTTCGATCTAGCGTTATCGAAATATGGCTCGGGCAAGCTCAAATGGGCCGATCTCGTTCGACCTGCGAGAATGTTGGCCGAAAACGGGTTTCAGGTGCCGTACAGCTTCGTCCGAAGTACCGAGGCGTATAAAAGAGACCTTTCAAAATACGAGGACAGCAGCAAGATCTTTCTTAACGGCGGAAAAATGTTCAAGGAAGGCGACCGGCTTGTGCAGCCTGAGCTTGCCGACACGCTTGGGCGGATCGAGCGGCTTGGCGCGCGTGAATTTTATACCGGTAGGACGGCCGAAATGATCGCCGCCGATATGAAAGCTCACAACGGGTTGATCACCCTTGACGACCTGAAGAATTACCAGGCCAAGGAGCGTGTTCCCGTTCGCGGGACATATCGCGGATACGAGATCATTTCGATGCCGCCGCCAAGCTCTGGTGGTGCGATCCTGCTTGAGATCCTGAACATCCTCGAGGGCTATGACCTGCGAGGGATGGGATATGACTCATCGGCAAAATATCAGGTAATGACCGAGGCCATGCGACGTGCATTTGCCGACCGAGCTGAATTTATGGGGGACGCCGATTTTGTCGACGTACCGGTAAAAACCCTGATCGATAAAAAGTATGCCGAGAAGCGTCGCCAATCGATCAACCTCACCGCGGCGACCTCCAGCGCGGAGATCGGTCACGGCCAGATCACGGGCGCCGAATCGATGGAAACGACGAACTTCACCGTTGTAGACGATGAGGGAAATGTCGTCTGTAACACATACACGCTCAACAACGGATTTGGCTCGGCGGTCACGGTGAAAGGGGCTGGATTTCTGCTCAACGATGAGATGGATGATTTTGCCGCACAGCCGGGAAAGGCGAATATGTTCGGCTTGATCCAGGGTGAGCGAAATTCAGTTCAGCCGGGAAAACGCCCATTATCGGCAATGACGCCGACCATCGTTTTGCGAAAGGACGGCACGCCCTGGTTTGCTGTCGGAGCGGCCGGCGGGCCCCGCATTATCTCTGCCGTTCTGCAGGTTATCATCAACGTCATCGATCACGATATGAACATCGAAATGGCGCTGGACGCTCCCCGTATCCATCACCAATGGATGCCTGACGAGTTAGTTGTCGAGCCATTCGGAATGTCACCTGACACGCGCAAAATACTCGAATCGTACGGCCAGAAATTCGCCCAGCGGCCCGTCACGATCGCCAACGCGACAGGCATAATGATCGATGATAAAGGCGTTAAAATAGGAGCGGTCGACGATCGAGGCGCAGGCGCGCCGGTAGGCTACTGACCGGGAAGCTATTTAATTTAACTTTTCTTCCTTTTCGAGTAGCTTTGTCGTGCTCTCTGTCACGCTCGACGGCTCGAGGTCATTTGTGTCGCGCCAGGAGCCTGCTCTGGGCGGCGCGTACGCGGTTGCGGGAATCGATTGCTGACCGGGAAGGGCCTGTTGGTGTGCGCCGTGAAGTCCATGCGCATTTGGCAGACTCGGCGGCAGCATCTGCTGAGCGGTGATGAGTGGATACTGTTTTGAGCTGGGAAGCAGTGTGACCGAGCCAATGATCATCATCATCGCACCGAATACGCCAATGACCGCGCTCGTGCCGATGATGGCGTCGGGAGCATTGATGATTCCGAGGATCGATGTAAACAGCATTGTGAAAGCAATAAACCACATCACGCCAAAGATAACGCCGTTCTTTTTATTAAAGATCGTTTTCTTCTTATGCAGTTCTGCAAGCTGAGGCAGAAATCCGCCGTGCCCAAGTATTTCAGTGATCAGTCCGAGTGGAAACCCACAACGCGAACAAAACTTGATCTCGTTTGAAGCTTGTTGTTGACCGCAACTGGGACAATGCATCAATTAAATCCTCGCCTAACACTGATTGAGCCGCAAAACCTAACGAATTCTTACATGAAAAGGTTCGCCATTGCAAAAAACTTATTCGGCCGTCTCATCATGTCTTGTCGGCACATCGTAAGCTCAATCCTGGGATCGTTTCGCGGCTCTCACGAGGGCGTCGGCTTTTCCACGAAAATATTCAGCGCGTAAAAGAGCTTCTATCAACACCGCAAATATCGACCGTAGCTTTTCAGGAGCGGGCAGTTGTTTCGCGAGGTCCGCGTCAGAAGCCAGGAACGCGATGCCTTTCGCGCGAGCCTCCGAGACCTCGTCAATATATCTCAGAATGGTTTCGCAGGTTGAGAGTTCCTCAGGCAATGTCCACTCAAACGGATCGTCCCAGAGCCGTCGCGTGATGCCGAGAAACGCCTGCTCTATCATCGCGGCCGCGCGGATAATGCACCCGCCGACCGAGAGCTCGATCATCGTGCGGTCATCGGGAAAGGGCCTTGCAAACAACGAATTTTCAGGAGTCACCGCAAGAATCGATCGCAATCGCGTTTCGACCGATTCAAACTCTGCTTCCAGCTCTTCGATGAGTGTTCGCATAAACGACGAAGCGGCATTAAAGCCGCTTCGTAATGTTTGACCGTCCAAAAACCTGAGCCCTAACGCTTGGTGAAACGCCGGTGTTTTTCATAAATCCCAAGGCCGTAATTCTTGCCGCCCCAGCTTACGCCTGAGCCGATCGTGCCGCTAACGGCAACCTCAGCGCCTTTGTTCGGCACGGTGCGCTCAGAGACGACCCAGATTGTCCCGGTGCCATCGTCGACCTCATAAATTCCTCCGCGAACGGGCGTGCCGGGAAGCGACACACCGTAGCTGTTTTTGACGACGCCGACGATCGTAACATCTTTGTTATTGTATCGACCTGGATTGCGCTCGATTTGTGCGACCGAGCGCCGTTCCGGGCAGCCCGCCGCCAAACCCACAACACCAAGCGTCACCGTAAGGATCAGGATCTTACTTAAACTGGTCATATTAACTCCCGTAGATAGATGGATTTAACGGGAAGAGTGTTTACAGACCTAAGGATTCAGTTCGCGGCGGAAAGTTTGCCCGCGAAAGCGAGACGGCAGACAGGAGACGAGACACAGGAGAAAAGAGGCGCCTTGTTGATGCAAGGGCCTTTCGATCGAGCGGTTGCGCCAAATATCAATCTCCCGTCTCTTGTCTCCAGTCTATTTAAGTCTCACGGCCGTTCCGTACGAGAGCACCTCGGTCGTGCCGCCCTGGCCGAATTCCGTCGCGTCATAACGCATGCCAATCACAGCATCGGCGCCGATCTCGACAGCGTGTTGAACCATCCGATTAAAGGCCTCGCGGCGAGCCTCCTCACACACGACGGAAAATTCCTCAATATTTCCGCCAACGATGGACTTCAGGCCGCCGATGAAACCGCGACCGATCCCAGTCGCGCGAACAACGATTCCCCTGACAACGCCAAGATATTCGCCAACCTCGCGACCATCTACGCCGATTCCTGTTGTAACGATCATAAAAGTCAATTGAAAATGGATAATGGAAAATGGACAATTCCGGAAAGGACAAACTCTTCGGTTTCTCAATTATCCATTATCAATTCTCAATTGTTTTGGTAGCGCCTACGGGAGTCGAACCCGTCTTTCGAGATTGAGAATCTCGCGTCCTAACCGATAGACGAAGGCGCCGAAAAACATCGGAAAAACGATACGAAAGTATATACGGTAGCGGTCGGTTTGGCAAAGAATCCACCTGTAGCGGGTTGGACCGCTATGGTCTTACCGTCGCGTCCTCTTAGTATGCCGTCATACATTAGCGACAGTTAAGGTTTATTTATTGCATATCAATTAATAGCTCCGTGCCACCGGGGCCTCTCAAGTCTCGTTCGCTAGACTGGGTCCAGTTACGGCGGACGGGACTTTTTGCACTCCGAATCGATCAGTCGAGCAAAACCGCACGAAATAGCTCTTTTTGCGAGGCCTACTTTTTTCCTTTTCCTTTGAATTGTTCGGGGTCAAAATCGCCAAAGCTTATGAGTCCAAAATCCTTAGGCGGCGTGAATGAGCGGTTCCGAGTCGTGTGATTTGGGTCGAGCGCATTGAAAGTGGATTCCTCGACGCGGGTCAATTGCCAAGTCTTGTCGCGACGGGAATAACCGAACGTGTAGCTATACGACCAACGATCGGCGCTGCCGCCGTAATTATCCACCGTGAAGCTTGTTCCCTTTATCCGGAGCCCGGCAAACGGATCACCCATTACACCGCCGCATTGACGGCAATAGGCTACAAGATCATTCCGCGCGGCGAGCGATAACTTGCCTGATGCATCACGAACCAGGATCAATGTCTGGCGATTTGCCTCACCGGCCTCGTCGAACTGCGCCTTTTCGTCATAAGGGACGTCTAGGACAAGAATAAAATCCTTATGGCCGTCATCGTTGAGGTCGCCGGTCTCGAGGGCGATCGGGAGCATCCTCCCTGTCACGAAGGGCTTTATCTCAGAGGGGATTTTGATCGGCTTGTTCTGTGCAACTGTCGCCGCCGGCAGCAGCAGTGCGATCAGCGCAAAAAACCAGTTCGGGAGTTGGCGATATCGGCTCATGTAGTCCATTCGAACCGTATTGTACGCGAACTTCGGCGCCAAATGAAGAGCCCTCTAGTGGCGGACGAAACACACCAGTAGCGGGCAGCAAAACCCGAGACGTTTGATTTTGGACCCTCAAGTTTTTAAACTGATCATTTAGGCCTTTTCTCGTTATAAACGCTATGACACACAATCTTTTCAACACACGGCAGAGCTTTCGCAATGGCGACGGTTCTGAGGGTGTTCTCTATTCGCTTCCCCAACTCGAGCTCGAAGGTCTCGGCGCCATTTCAAGACTGCCGATCTCGATCAGGATCGTGCTCGAATCGGTGCTTCGCAATTTTGACGAAGGCAAAAAGGTCAGCGAGGCCAGCGTGCGCGCCCTCGCGGCGTGGAAAGCGCGTGCCGAACGAACCGAAGAAGTTCCGTTTGTCGTCGCTCGAGTTATATTGCAGGATTTTACGGGCGTTCCGCTGCTGGTCGACTTAGCCGCAATGCGCTCGGCCGTGAAGAGACTGGGCGAGGACCCGAGTGTAATAGAGCCACTCGTACCTGTCGATCTGGTGATCGACCACTCGGTGCAGGTAGATTATTCCGGCAGCGAGGCCGCCTATCAGCGAAACATGGAAATGGAGTTTCGTCGAAACGAGCAGCGATATCGATTCTTGAAATGGGGAACGCAGGCATTCAATGGATTCAGCGTGATCCCGCCGGGAATCGGCATCGTCCATCAGGTCAATCTGGAATACCTGGCGAAAGGCGTGTTCGCGCGAGATGGCGTTTATTTTCCAGACACGCTGGTCGGGACCGATTCTCATACGACCATGATCAACGGTCTCGGCATTGTCGGGTGGGGCGTTGGCGGCATCGAGGCAGAAGCGGGCATGCTTGGTCAGCCTGTTTATTTTCTGACGCCCGACGTTGTGGGCGTCCATCTGACCGGTGCGCTGCCCGAAGGCTCGACGGCGACCGATCTCGTCCTGCGCATAACCGAGATGCTCCGGAAGGCGAATGTCGTCGGCAAATTTGTTGAGTTTTTTGGCGAAGGAGCCGCCGCGCTGCATGCGACCGATCGCGCGACTATCGCCAACATGGCACCCGAGTACGGCGCGACGATGGGCTTCTTCCCAACAGATGAAAAGACCCTCGAATATTTCGCAAATACGGGCAGGACGGACGAGCAGATCGAAACGATCCGCAGCTACTACGTTACCCAGCAGATGTTCGGCATTCCTAAAGAGAATGAAGTCGATTACACAACCGTTCTTGACCTGAACCTCGCAACCATTACTCCTAGCGTTTCAGGGCCGAAGCGTCCGCAGGACCGGATCGAGCTGTCGCAACTCGACAACAGATTCTTGGAGCTGTTTACAAAGCCCGTCTCCGAGGGCGGCTATGGCAAAGAATCCGGTGCGATCGAAAAGCGCTTTATGGTAACGCTTGGTCGTGTGGACGGCGATCTCGTCGGCGGCGGCGATCAGAACCCGCGCTCGGTGCCTCTTCCTATAGTGAGTGATCTCGTGTCGCATAAGAACACCAACATCACGACCGAAGTCGAGATGATGAATAACCGGCCAACGCCGGACCGCGTCGAGAACGGCACGGGAGGCGAGCCGGTTTCGACGGCGATCGGTAACGGAGATGTTTTGATCGCGGCGATAACGTCGTGCACGAACACATCGAATCCGGCGGTGATGATCGCCGCGGGCCTGGTCGCCAAAAAAGCAGCGGAGCGAGGGATGAAAGTGCCTCCGTATGTCAAAACCTCCCTCGCTCCGGGTTCGCGCGTCGTAACCGAATATCTCGAAAAAACCGGCCTGCAGCAGTATTTGAATGACGTCGGGTTTAATCTGGTGGGGTATGGATGTACGACCTGCATCGGAAACTCGGGTCCGCTCGACCCTTCGATCGAGGAAGAGATCGTTGAAAACGATATCGTTGCGGCAGCGGTGCTCTCCGGAAACAGGAATTTCGAGGCCCGTGTACACCAGAACATCAAAGCTAATTTCCTGATGTCGCCCCCGCTTGTCGTAGCATTCGCCCTTGCCGGCACGGTCATGAAAGACCCGTACACGAGTCCGCTCGGCCAGGACAAGGACGGCAATGACGTCTATCTGAAAGATCTCTGGCCAAAGCTCGACGAGGTCAAGGCGATGCTTTCCGCGGCTTTTGATCCGGACGCTTATAGAAAGCTCTACAGCGAATTTGCTGATAAAAACCCCCTCTGGAACGACATTCCAACGAGTACCGGTAAGGTGTACGAATGGGATACCGAGTCGACCTATATCCAAGACCCGCCGTATTTTGAAGGATTTTCCATGGAGACCGGTACATTTCACGACGTGAAAGGTGCACGGGCACTCGCTATCTTTGGCGATTCAGTGACAACGGACCATATCTCGCCGGCAGGCGCCATTCGCGCGAATTCACCGGCCGGGTTGTACCTTCAGTCGCTCGGCGTCGAGCCGCGTGATTTTAATTCTTATGGTTCCCGTCGCGGCAACGATCGCGTAATGCTGCGCGGGACGTTTGCCAATGTCAGGATCAAAAACCTTATGGTAACGCCGGTCGAAGGCGGGTTTACGAAGTACTATGGCTCTTCCAACAAGCAGTCTCAGGCAGGAGACGAGCAAGAGCAGCAGATGTCGCTTTATGATGCGGCGATGAAATATCGCGGCGAGGGCGTGCCCTTGGTCATTTTCGCTGGCAAGGAATACGGCGCCGGAAGCTCGCGTGACTGGGCCGCAAAGGGAACGCTTTTGATGGGTGTCAGCGCCGTTATCGCTGAGTCGTTCGAGCGAATTCACCGGTCAAATCTTGTGGGAATGGGGGTTCTGCCGCTCCAGTTCAAAGAAGGGCAATCGGCTGCCTCGCTTCAGTTTGACGGTAGAGAGACGTTTGACCTGACGGGGCTTGAGGCCGGAGATGTTCATCCGCGTCAGGAGGTCACGTTAAAGGTCATCCGGGGCGATGGAACGACTGCTGAAACGCAACTAATATTAAGGATTGACACCCCTATCGAGGTTGAATATTATAGGGGCGGCGGGATACTGCCATACGTGTTAAGACAACTCCTCAGCCGTTAGTCTGAAGGTGTTATAGCTTGGAAATTCGGACGCGGCGCGTTACCCAACTCAATTACTTACGCTTAGCAGAGCACTTGGCTCTAGTTTTGCCCGACAACCGGGTCGAGCGATCTTTTCACCGCCGGGTCCGAAAAACCATTGGCAAAAGTGGAAAAATCCTGTAAATTCCAGTATCTACCTACAAAGTTGAATAGTATCGGTGCGCGATAGGCGTTTCCGGAGTTTTTATGAAGAAATCCATCACGGCACTATTGTTTTCCGCAATTATCACCGCACTGTCGCCAGCGGTTTTTGCTCAAAGGGCTACGCTACAGACGATCAAGAAGGCGGACGTCCCGCTAAAAAAGATCGATCGACCGATTACGAACGTGGTGATCGCGACTCCCGAAGTTTTTACCGACGGCACGGGAGCGTATATTACTTGGCACACCGAAAGCGAGACAAATAATCTTGGCTTTTATGTTTACAGAGTCAATGGAAAAACCCGAACCCAGGTCGGAAAATTCATCTGCGGTTCAGCTCTTCGATTTGGAACCGAGACTGTTTTTGGGGAAGAGTACAGCACATTCGATCCGAAAGGCCGCCCGTCAAATCAATATATAGTTGAAAGTATCGAGCAAAATGGCGTAAAAACCGAATCATTTGTTGCTAACACTCAGATCGTAGATAGTTTGTCGTCGATCACGGGCAAGACCAGAGCCGAGATGATCGATACGGCTTTGTCCACCGATCCTCCAAATATCGTCAGGAACACCGACATTGCTTACTCGAAAGATCTTTTGAGCGATATCCGGAAGAACACGCCGACGCCAAATCTGGCGACGCAGCAATGGGTCGCGTCGCAGCCGGGTGTCAAGATAGGTGTAAAGCAAACGGGTTTTTATCGCGTCACGTCGGCTCAACTTCAGGCGGCCGGTTTTGACATCAATAGTGATCCGACCAAGTGGCAGCTTTTCGTTAATGGCGTTGAGCAGGCGATAAACCTCGGGCCAAACGCCAGTTACATTGAGTTCTACGGCCGCGGTCTCGACACGCTTGAGAGCGCCACAAGGTCGTACTTTTTGGTTGTCGGCCCGACGACGGGCAAACGAATTGCTACTGTCAATCTACGACCGGCATTGAGGACGGCGAGTGCGACAAACTATGTGCAGGACGCATTGCTAAAGCAGCGCGATACTTATATCCAAACGCTGTTGAACGGCCCAACGTCAAATTTTTATGGCGATCCGGTCATTCACGGCGCAACTTCGTTGGAAGAGGATTTCCCGTTGACATCGGTCGATACAACGGTCCCGACCGCGCGTGTGATAATCAAACTCCTTGCATTCAATGCAGCTCAGTCGCGCACGATCAGTCTCGCATTGAACGGGCAGCAGATCGGTCAGGTGTCGAATAGTGGAACTCAGAGCTTCACGTTTGACGCCATGGTCCCGACATCAGCACTGGTTTCCGGACAAAACGCGATCCAACTAACGGCACTTAACGGCACCGACGCCACGTTCTTTGATTCGGTCGAGGTCTTTTATAACCGAAGCTTTGTTGCAGACCAAGGCGCTATCCTGTTTGGCCTGCCGAACTTCTACAGTACGCAGGTTAAAGGATTCTCATCGCCGAATATTAGGATGTTCGATGTTTCCTATGACGGAACGCCGGTGCAGGTCCTGGGAGCAACAGTTTTACAGGACGGACCGAACTATAAGGCGATCATTCCTGCATATCGCGAACGTTTAATGTACGGTGTCGAGGACTCGGCGATCTTGCAGCCCTTCTCAGTCACGCCAAACGATCCGTCGACGCTGTCGAACGCCAACAATAACGCCAATCTGGTTATCATCTCGTACAAGGATTTTATTACGCAGGCCAATGCCTGGGCGGACTATCGCCGCGGGCAGGGATTCAGCGTCGAGGTCGTCAATGTTGAGGATGTCTACGACGAATTTAACTACGGTACAGTCAGCGCCCAGTCACTAAAAGATTTTCTCTTTTATGCTAAAAACAATTGGCAAACCCCGCCCCAATACGTTCTGCTTATCGGCGACACAAGTTATGACCCGCGGGATTTTGAGGCAAGGGGTAACATCAACTACATGCCCTCGATGATGTTCGATTCGCTCAATGAGGAAACGGCGAGCGATGACGCTCTCGTCGACTTTAATAATGACGGCTTGGCCGAGCTGGCGATCGGACGCATACCGGCGAAAACACCGGATATGGTGACAAATGCATTCAATAAAACGGTGGCGTTTGAGCTGAACAGCACATCACAGAATCTGGCGCGCGGCACGCTC
>DASXPW010000042.1:0-10451 GCA_036493385.1 Pyrinomonadaceae bacterium | reverse complement strand
TTTTAGCTTCCCCTGGTAGGCGTCGCGGAATATCTGTTCGGCGGGTTCGATCGTGTAGCCGATCGTAGCGCCCAGGCTCTCAGCCGCACCGGAGAGCTTCGCGGCCCGGACGAAATCGCCGGTCTCCGCCGCCAGCGCCGCAAATCCGTCGAAGATAAGACGTGTATTTATTTTTTCACCAAGCTCCATTGCGGTGATGTGAGCTTCCTCAAAATGCTGCCGTGCAAGCTGATGATCGCCATCCAAAAACACGATCGCGCCGAGGTTATAAAGTTTGGCGCTGATCCCCTCGGAATAGCCTATTCGACGGAAAATGCCAAGCGATTCGGCGGTCAACGAACGCGCCGTAGCAGTGTCACCTTCAACGCTTGAAATATCACCGAGCCGAGCCAGCGCAGCTGCCAATCCGAAATCGTCGTCGATGCTCCGCGACAGACGTATTGCTTCGTTGATCAGGTCGCGGGCGGAGACGAAATCATACTGAAGATAGGCCAACGCACCAACGCCTCTCAGCGACTGTGCGAGCATTTTGGAATTTCCCGTCTGCCGGGCTGCTGTCAGGGCCTCATCGTAAAACGTGTGGGCCTTTTTGATATCGCCCTGAAATTGCGATGCGTTCCCGCACAAGGTAAGGATCTTCCACTTGGTCTCCGCGGACATCTCAGGTGAAAGCGTGAGGATCTCTTCGGCCCAGGCCAGCCCTTCCGTCAGATGGCCGCGGATGAGCCAAAAATGCCTTATGGCCGCAGCGATACGCGCGGCCGTAACGGATTCGTTCTCAATAGACCACAGAAGTGCGAGCCTGATATTTTCATATTCTGCGTCCAGCCGCTTTATCCAAACGCCCGTGTCTTTTGTCTGTAAATGCGACTCCGCCTCTTCTGCGATCGCCAGGTAGTACGCGGCGTGGCGACGGCGGACCGCGTCAGCGTCATCGTCCATCTCGAGCCGTGTCTCGGCATACTCACGAACGATCTCAAGCAAGCCATAATTCATCTCGCCCGCGGCGTGCTGCCGACGCACCAACAGACTCTTATCGGCCAGCGAAGCAAATCGGTCGAGAAACTCGACGCTATTCAGAGTTGATTCAGGGCCGGCGCCGCTGCCCGACCGGTCCGATAAGATCGCCTCGGCAGCCTCGGCCGTAAAACGGCACGCGAAGACCGACAGGCGTCGAAAGAGCTGCTTTTCGTCTTCGTTCAACAGGTCGTAACTCCAATCTACCGCCGCCCGCATTGTTTGCTGACGTTTTGGCAGGTCGACTGCGCCGCCCGTCAGGAACGCCAAACGGGCCTGCAGCTTTTCGAGTATCATCGCGGGCGAGAATACGCGCGTTCTCGCCGCGGCCAGCTCGATCGCAAGCGGCAAACCATCGAGAGTCGTGCAGATCTTCGAGATCTGTTCGATGTTGTCATTCGAGATCTTGAAATCGGGATTGACCTGTTGTGCTCGCAGTGCAAACAGTCGTACCGAATCGAACTTCGCCGCCAACTCCGGCACGAGCGGTTCATTTTCTTCGGGAACGGGCAGAGGGGGCACGTTAAATTCTGTCTCGGCCTGGATGCGAAGCCTTTCACGGCTTGTAACGATCGCACTTACATCTCTGGTGTAGTTAAGCAACTCGGCAACAAATGGCGCCGCGTCCATGATCTGCTCGAAATTGTCGAGTACGAGCAGCATCTGTTTTTCCCGCAGAAAATCCGCAAGGGTCTGGGCCACTGGCCGCCCGACGATCTCCTGCACGTGCAACTGATGAGCGATCACGGCGGGAACGAGCGCCGGGTCGTATACTTCACCGAGCCGAACAAAGACGAAGCCGTCTCGAAATTTGTCTGCGAGTCTACCGCAAAGCTCCTGCGCGAGTCGTGTTTTGCCGGTGCCGCCGGTCCCGGTCAATGTCACCAGGCGCTTGCGCTCGCTAATTATTAGCTCGGTCAACTGCGCAAGCTCAGCCTCACGGCCGATCATCGGCGACAGATCGGGCAGATACGAGTCGGCCTGTCCGCCAAGCTCGATCGGCAGCAGATCGCCCGAAATAGATGTCGAAGTACGGTGAACGGACGAGCCGACCGCCGTGCGCTTTAGCTCAAAGTCGAACTCAAAGCGCTTCAGCGACCGCTTCAAGCGGTCGAGCAGCTCTCGTGCGTCCTGAAACCGTCGTGCAGCGTCCTTTTCGATGGCGCGATCGACGATCTCGTCAAGATCAGATGGAACGTTCGGATTGATGAGGCTAGGGACGGGCGGATCGGTCTGGATGATCTCAGCGATAACGTCGGTCGTCGTCGCGCCGCGAAACGGGGGCCGGCCGGTCAACATCTCGTACATCACGATACCGAGCGCGAAAATATCCGAACGTCCGTCGACACGTGTTCCGCGGGCCTGCTCGGGCGACATGTACGCAACGGTACCCATGATCATGCCGGGCAGGCTGAAGCGCTGGGCTAGCGTGGTGTCGCTCTGGCCCGCGACGGCCTTGTCCATTTGTTTCGCAAGTCCGAAGTCGAGTACCTTGACGTACCCATCGTCTCGGATCATCAGGTTTTCGGGTTTGATGTCGCGGTGAATGACTCCCGCATCGTGCGCCGCCGTCAGCGCCGAGCAGACCTGGATCGCGATCTCAAGCGCTTCGACGATCCTTAATTGACCACGTTCCAGACGCTGGCGAAGTGTCTCACCTTTGACAAATTCGCTGGCGAAAAAATGAATTCCGTCGTCCTGAACAAACTCGAAGATCGTAAGGATATTGGGGTGATTTAGTGCGGTGACCGCATTCGCTTCGCGCTGAAAACGATGCAGGCGGCCCTCATCACGAAGAACGTCGTGCGGCAAGACCTTTAACGCGACCTCACGGCCTAGTCTCGTGTCCTCAGCGAGATAGACCTCGCCCATTCCCCCTGACCCGATCGGTCGCAAGATCTTGTAATGCGAGATGGCCGCGCCGTTTTCGAGATGCCAAACGGTGCTCCGTTCCGCTGATTCGCCGATCACGGGCATCTCGAGGAAATCTTGCGCATCGTTTAACGACTGCAAAAGTGACTCGACCTCAGACCGCAATTCACCGTCGCCGGCGCACTCACGATCGAGAAATGCCTCGCGTTCGCCCGAATTTTGACGCAAAGCCTCGTGAAAGAGGGCTTTTACTTTTTGCCAATCCTGTGCCGGCATCTGACGCGATCAATTCCTCCGGGTCATTTCGCGATGCAGCCAGGCCTTTGCGACCTGCCAGTCGCGCGCTGCGGTAGCGCGGGATATTCCCAAGGCTGCAGCCGCTTCCTCGAGACTCATCCCGCCGAAATATCTAAGCTCGACGAGCCGTTCCTGCTGCGAGTCGAATTTCGCGAGCCTTGCCATTGCCTCGTCGAGAGCGAGCAGATCGACATTCGCCTCTTCCGCACCGGCCAGCAGGGCCTCTTCAAGCGGCAACGCTTCCTGCGAGCCGCCGCGTTTTTGCCTGTTTCTGGTGCGTGCATGATCGACTAGTATCCGCCGCATTACCTGAGATGCAATGGCAAAGAAATGCTGTCGGTCGTTCCAATTGTCATTTCGCTGACCGACCAGCTTCAAATACGCTTCGTGGACCAGAGCGGTCGGCTGAAGCGTGTGATTTCTGCGCTCGCGCCGCATGAACGCGGCAGCCCGCCGGTGAAGCTCGTCATATATCAGCGGCAGGAGAGCGTCGGCGACATCGGTATTGCCGCTATTCCACTCATGCAACAACTCCGTGACGTTCGAGCTAACTGCTTTATCGGGGCTCATGGGCAAAACTTAATTATCTGCCTTTTGAGTACGACAGGCAACGGAGGCGCGCACGGAAATAATTATTTTGAGACGGTTGGCGGCATTCCATCGCGGTAAATAAGTGAGGCGGAAAAAGCCTCGATCGAATTAGGGCGATCTTTTTATAAGCCAGGAGGCAATAATGAAAAACGTACTGCGGGTTGGATTGTTATTTGTTGGTGTCTTGTTCGCATTCGGCGTCTCGGGAAATGCGCAGATCTCGCGTCAATACACCGTCCATATTCCGTTCGACTTCACGGTCGGCGCGAAAACGATGAAGTCGGGCGATTACCTGATCGCACCATTGAGCGGCATTTCAGATCTCCGAGCTATCGTCTTGCGAGATCGGTCAGGCAGTGACGCGCGTGTGATCGGACAGACGACCATTTCTTCATCGACACTAAACAAGGAGGGCAGGTTGGTATTTGAACAGAGAAGCGGTCAGTGGCTTCTGAGCGACGTTATTACGGCAGGGTTCACGTTAAGGCTGGCGCCGAAGGCCTCGGAGACAGCTCAGGTGACACTCAACCGAAAACCCGAAGCTCGGGTCGTCACTGTCGGCCGTTGACCTGAATTTACTTGGAGAAAAAGGGGCACAGAAGTAGCGATCTGTGCCTTTTCTATTTTGTGTTCCAGGTCTCGAGGATCTCGATCGCCGGATAATTTGTAAGGTCGCTGCGCATCGGCGTTACAGACACATAGCCTTCGGCCACGGCTTCAAAGTCCGTGCCGCCTTCGGCACGAAATCCATCGCGCACCTCGCCTATCCAATAATACGGTTTTCCGCGGGGGTCGATCAGCTCGCTGATGACTGGACGCGCTTCTTTAAAACCCTGCTTTGTGATCCTTGTCCCGTATGTCTCGCCCTCTGGAATATTTACGTTCAATAGCGTCTGTTCCGGCAGACCGTCTCTGATCGCGCGTTCGGTCAATTGACGAGCGATCTTCATCGACTCGGTAAAGTCGATGCTTGTCTTCGACGCAAGACTAAATGCGAGACCTGGAACGCCAAGTATCGTCGCCTCCATCGCGCCGGCGACGGTTCCGGAATACGTCGCGTCGTCGCCGAGATTGGCGCCGTGATTTATCCCCGAGACACAAATGTCCGGCCGCTGACCGATTTCCAGGATCTGATTCAGCGCAAGCGTGATGCAGTCGGTCGGCGTGCCGTCAACGGCCCAGTGCCGGCCGTCTATCCGCCTAATTCGCAGCGGCCGCGCGAGCGTCAGGCTATGCGATGCGCCGCTCTGCTCGGACGCGGGGGCGACAACAAAGACGTCGCCCAGCTCGCTCAGAGCCTGCTCCAACGCGACAATGCCCTCGGCGTGAAAGCCGTCGTCATTGGTGATCAGAATTCTTATTCGTTCTGCCATTTACGGGTAATTAATTTAAAAGCAAAAGGTGAAAAAGCTGAGACCCATCTCGCTCTTCCACCTTTTTCTTGATTGATGTCTCAGATCTAGCGATTCGACGGTCCGGACGGACGCGGTCCGCTGGAACCTGAGCCGCCACCCGGCCCACTTGAGCCCATCGGACGCTGCTGCCGGAAACGACGGCGATTGCGCTTGCGCGCGTTTGCCGATTTCAATTTTGCCTTTTGACCGGGCGGAATGAAGTGAGCGTGCTTTTTGAGGTCTTTAATGATCTCTTCGCTGATAACCTTGCGCTTAAAACGTCGCAAAGCGCTCTCGATAGATTCGTTCGAGTTAATTGCAATAAAAGCCATATATCGTCTCACCTCCTTTCGGCCGAAATTTTGCCCCACAGAGCAAACAACAATTAAACAATTTTTCGAAGGTTTTCGCAAATCACGCCAGTGTTTCAGCGCGAGCGTCGATTTTTGTTTTGGAGAGCAGAGCTTTAGTGGCCTGCAGAGCATTTTTGAACGCAACCTTATCCTTTTGTGGCGAGCAGACAACTGCCCGGTCGTCGATAAATGCCGAGGCACGCGGTTTCCCCTGGCCGGCGTAGACGTCGGTGTAAGGGAATTTATATTTTTCGAGCCACTCAATGACCTTGATGCGAAGCTGGCGCGGCGAGAGGCGTGTTGACGGCGCTTCGCCGCCGGCGTCAAGAGAACAGCGCGAAGTGAAAATAATAATATCGGCGATCTCGGCCAGCTCCGACGCAAAATCGAGCGCGCCGGGAATGGGCGGACCGATCTGATCTAAACCTTCCCAGCCGTTGTATTGCGCAAGTACTCCGTCGAGGTCGAGACAGACGCGCGGTTTTCGTTTCCTAGTCTGAGCTGCGATCTTCGAGCGCTTGTGACCGTTTGCAGCCGACGCAGCTTTTACTGACGCTTTCGTCACCGCCTTTTTCGACTTCGGCAGCGGCGCGACTTTTGTCGCCAGCATTACTTCGATCGCTTCGCCGCCTTCGAGCCATTCGTTCTCGCCCTCGAGCGCGTCAAAGTTGTATACACGCGAATAATATTGCCGATAATGATGCCGACCCGGCAGCCGCAAACCGTATGGTAGATCGTCCTTATTGACCTTTGGTTTGGGCGGAAAGATCTCGGGCTTTCGCGGCAAGCCAAGTTCCTCCCAATTCGATCGCAACTCGTCGGCAAAGTTGTACGTGTCCTCCAACGGATATTCACGATCGAGCAGAGTCCAGATGTGATAACCGCCGACGCCGTTGCTGTCAAAAACGATCGGGTCCATGCCCATCTCTCGAAGCTTCGCCGACCATTCCATCGCCACGGCGAAATTGGTTACGGCGATCTCGTCAGCATCGGCGACCGTCTCATCGTGCAGATCGATATCCACCGCAAACCATTTGCATGTCGAATGGTCACTGATCGAATGAAGTCCGATAAGATGCGATATCGCGCGGCCCGAATAGTGACGCCGAAGCTTGTTCATCGTCACCATCTCGGCGCCGCTCTTGCGGCGTTCCTTGACGGGCAGCATGACGACGCCGACCTCGCCGCTCTTGACGATATATTGGCTCCAGACATCACGGCGGTTGACGAGGTGTTCCATTGTCCACTCGGCCAGCCGGTCTGCGTAGCGCAGCCATTCCTCGGCGATCCAATGCAGCCGTTTGTTCTCCGCAAATTCCGGAAAATCGTCGACGAGTTTTACGCTACTTTTTCCCATCCTCCAACAAAATTCTTCCCGGCCATTTCCTTGAACATCTGCCGCGCCGACTGTTCGCTCTGCGCGATGCGAATATCACGCTCGAGCGGGTTTTGACGGTTTGGACTAAAATCCGTGAGATACACGACGTAACCCGGAAAGTCGGTCTGGTCTTCCTTGTTCGTTTTCCAAAGCAAAAGTTTTCTTACCATACGGTTGCCGCGCATGGTCTTTGTATAGACGGTCCGCTCGAGCAATTTGCTCGGCGTCAGGTCGGTGTCGCGTGCCGGTTTGTCGACATCCGCTATCGACACGAGATCGCTTATCTGCCGGATGTTCGTGTCTTCGACATTTGCCTCTTTGTCGTCGCGTATACGCACGAACTGCGGTGAAATGACACTAACCAGCGGCAGCCGCGAAAGCGCGTTAAATCGCTTTCCGTCAAATTCGAGCACCATCCGATTGACTGGCCCGCCGCGCGCGCTTTCCGGGATCAGGTCGAGACACGAGATCTCGATCACCGGTCCGGGATGGATCATTTCGTATGCGACGTAGTCGTTATTGACGGCAACATAGTCAGACGGCACGACACGACGTTTCATCTCGTCGGCGATCGTCCGTCGATCTTCCTCGGTAAATCCGCCGCCGACACGTGCCAGCTCATGAAACGTGCCGTCATTGCGAACAACCGCGACAAGTAGATCATGCAGCATGCCCTTGCGATTTTCCGTCGCTTCGGAATATCCGATTATCGCGACGTCAATGTTGTGGCGCGATTTGACCTTGAACCAGCCGGCGCGGTCGTGCCGGACGACGATGCCTTCCGCTCCTTCGCCGATCGCCCAATCGGTGAATAGCTCCATGATCGCGTCGGCCGTATCGACGACTTTGAATTCCGGCGGATGAACCCGCTTTCCTTTTCCAAATATTTTCTTGAGCTTGTCGAAAACAGCCTTTGTCGACTCGACCGGCTTTCCGTCAAGCTCGATGATGTCAAAAATCGCCAGGCCAAGTTTGTCGAGCTCGTGAACCGACTTTGGGGCGCGCAAAACGCGGACGACCTGCTGCACGGGATGTGCCCGCGTTGCGTCGGTCATCAGATATATCTCGCCGCCGAACAACGCTTCTTTTACCTTCGCCTTTTTCAAAAGCTTCTCAGCTTCCTCATAGCAGGGAAGTCCAAAACGCACGGTGCCGCCTGGGTTGACCGAGATCAGCTTTTCGCCATCCCAGATCAGCATCGCAAACTCACCGTCGTACTTTCGCGAGACGTAATAACCCTTGGTTTCTGGGATCTTCTCGAAAATATCCTCACCCGAAACAGGCCGCGTTTTGCCGCTGATCTGACGACGATAATCCTGCGCCCGATTTTGGAGTGTGGGGTCGGCTAGATCTGTGGCCTTGCCGACACAGTAATCACCCTTTTTGCAATCAAATTTGGCCTTGTCGAGATCACTCTGCGGCATTTTCATCTACCTCCTTCGGCCGCTTTAGTTCCATATTTGAGAGATGAAGTATCAGGCAGTACGATTCGCCTTTTACCCGGCCTTCGAGAAACGCGTTATAGGCCTTGCCGCCGCGGTTCATTATCACCGGCTGATCGCCCTTTTCACCGCCGCGGATCAGAAGCAGCGAATCTTTTTTATGGAGCGTCTTTGCCATCTCGAACAGGAAATCGAACGTGAGTCCATTGACATGCACAAGTTGCTTTTTGTTGGTGAAAATAAACTTTTGCACCGCGTCGTTTTTCTTTATAAATTTGCCGGTCCATTTCAGCGGGACATCGGTGTTGATATTTTGCGGCTCTTTTTTACGCGGCCGCTTATCGCGAAGCGTGCCGTCCGGGTTGTACAAAAGCTCTTGCTCCTCGACGAGATGGACTATACCTTTTTTGGTCACGTAAACGCGGGAAGTATCGGCCAGAAACATCCCAAATTCCTCGATGTCTATTTCCGGATCTTCTTTGATAAGCGCGGTTGCGACGGCCGCCGGCGTTTTCCTTTTTTTCATCAGCGCCGGCAGATCATGTGTAATATCAGTTTTTAATAGTCGACGGGTTGCAACCGGCCTATGGTGCGGGTCGAGATATTGCACCTGCCGCTGCGGTATCAATCCTTCCATCGCCACAACCGCGTCACGTCGTTTTGCGTTACTAATATTTATCGGCATAAAAATTCACCGTCCATTAAGTCAAGTTTTCAAAATTGATCTCATCCGTCGAGACCTCCTGTTCCTCAGTCGCGTCGAGATCAACGGCCTGGTTCAATTTCACAAACTCAAGCTCAGCGCGTTTTCCGACAATCATAAATGCATCGGTCTTGTTTCCGAGCGTGAAAGCCTTGTCGTACTCAGTGCCGCCCCGATAGCTGAAATCGAAATTGTAAATAAGCCCTGAGCCGACGTGGTCTTGTAAATATTTCTTGTCTTCGTTTTCGACCGGCTCGATCAGGTACACGCTCTTGACCAATTGTGAAAGGTAGTCCTCGACGGATGCTTTTTTAAGAACGTTTACCTCATTGAAAGAGGACGGGACAGTTTCAATTTTCTGCCCGTCCTCATCGACGGCAACGAGATCTGCGCGGCTGATCGAGTCGCCGTTCTCATCGACGGTCGCGAGCGCGGTGCCGCCCTTATCGATCAGCGTCTTGCCGTCGGGTGCCAGAACGAGTAATTGTGCGGGATTTCCTTTCTCGTCGAACGCTTCTATCTCGACATTGCCGTAGAGCTTTTCACGGTCTACTTTCAAGATCCGGACATCGAACTCACGGCCGTCCAAAGATAGAGTCAGAGGTCTTGGCATAGTCTCCACCTTCCTCGGCAGCGGTGTACCAATAACGAGCGCTAAGTGCCGGGGCTATGCGGAAATGCAAGCTGTGTACCCGTAAGTTCTTTATAATCTAAAGCTTAATGTGATCGTAAGCGCTTTAACTTTAAAGTCGCGCGTGAGGAAAATGCGCGTAGGTGAATGTGTTATTTGGAATTTCGACTGCGGTTAACGGCCCCAAACTGACTACGAATTTTCTCGCTTTTGCGATCGAATGTTTAAACGCTCGCAGAAGCAGCTATCGGTGCGGCGGATCCGCAAAAGGAACACTCAGAAGATGCCCGTTATAGACGAAGTACAGTTTCGATCCGGCTCCATCTACCCACATATCCATACTGTCAAAGGCTATCTTCGGCAATCGGATGAGCGGCTTAAACCTGAGCAGTCGCGCGTCGTATTTTCCGACTTCGGTCTCATTCCTGCGTCGGTCGGGGATCGCCGCCCAATACTCGTTTGCCTTTCCGGCCGACTGAAGCAACCGAAACGTCTGCTGGAGAAGCGGGCGCACTTCTCCCATCGTGGTGCTGATCCGACCTGTTTCCGGATCGAGAAAATAGCAGGACGATGAAGCTCGGCTCGGTGTTTCGGCACCATCACTTTCGTCTGGCTCTTCGGGTCCGTCGTCATAGTATTCCTCCGCGAGAAGGAATTTTCCGAGAGCGGAAATGTAGGCCTTTGGGACCAGATTCGACGACTCTTCCGGCCCGCTCTTATATTCTCGATCGGTTTGCAGATCAATGCGTATGAGCGAGGGGCCGTCGTTTTCG
>DASXPW010000041.1:0-7647 GCA_036493385.1 Pyrinomonadaceae bacterium | reverse complement strand
TTCATCGGCAAGCTATGGCTCGACGATCTGAAAGGCGTAGTCGACAAGCTCGGGTTCGATTACCGGCTCGATAATGGTCACATGCTCCAAGACTATTGCCCCCGATGCAAGAGGGTCGCGCGCGGCATCGCATACGCCGATATACCAAAGCCAAGTGAAGGAGTTTTTTACGGCACACGCGTCGGCGACGCGTCAAAAGACTAATGTCCAAAGTAGAGAATCTAGACGAGATCATAGATCGTTTTGGCCCCCATCTTCATGACGCGCCGGCCGACGGCTGGCGTGCGGACCGAAAGATCGACCGTGTCGTGCCGACGCATTGCCCGTACTGCGGCGTGCAATGCGGCATGAACCTGCTGGTCGAGAACGAAAAGGTCGTTGGCTTTGAGCCGCGATACGATTTTCCGGTCAATGAGGGCCGCCTATGCCCAAAAGGCGTCACGGCATATTTGCAGATCCATCATCCCGACCGCCTGATGCATCCGCTCATAAAGCGTAACGGTCACTTCGAACAGGCAAGCTGGGACGAGGCGCTCGACCTCGTCGTTTCTAAATTCAAAGAGATCCAGGCCAAATATGGCAAAGACTCGATCGGCGTCTATTCCGGTTCGTCTCTGACAACCGAAAAAACCTATCTTGCCGGAAAGTTTGCTAGAGCGGGATTGGGCACAAGGTTCGTCGACTACAACGGCCGTCTCTGTATGGTCAGCGCCGCCGCGGGCAACAATAAAGCGTTTGGCATCGATCGCGCGGCCAATCCGTGGGATGACATCCCGCTGGCCGAGGTATTGATACTTGCCGGAACAAACTGCGCCGAGACGTTTCCCGTCCTGAACAAATATTTCTGGCAGCAGCGCGACAACGGCGGCATCTGGATCATAGTCGACCCGCGCGAAACGGCTACCGCACGACAGGGCGACATTCATCTTCAGCTCAAGCCGGGAACAGATGTCGCGGTCGCAAACGGGATGTTGAACGTGATCGTTCGCGAAGGGTTGATCAACGAGGAATTCATCGCCGCGCACACGGTCGACTGGGATGCGACCAGGGCGGCCATCGAGAAATACACGCCCGATGTCGCTTCGCAGATCTCGGGCGTTCCTGCGGCCAAGATCGAGGCCGCAGGACTGCTTTATGGCCGCGCAAAAACGGGAATGATCATGCACGCCCGAGGCATCGAGCATCATACTAACGGCGTCGACAACGTACTGAGTTACATCAACATAGTTCTTGCGACTGGCAAGATCGGCGACCCGGGCCGCGGCTACGGGACGATCACCGGTCAGGGTAACGGTCAAGGCGGCCGCGAGCAGGGACAGAAGGCCGATCAGCTTCCCGGTCAGCGATCGATCAACGATCCGGCGGCCCGCAAATATGTCTGCGAGGTTTGGGGTTTGCCCGAAGAAGAATTGCCGCAGGCAGGCGTCTCAGTTGTCGAGATGTTTCAAAAAATGCGCGAGGGCGAGATCAAGGGTTTCATCTCGTTTTGTAACAACGGCATGGTCTCGCTGCCCGACATCAACCGCATGCGTCAGTCGCTTGAAGGGCTTGAGTTTAACGTCAATATCGATTTTTTTATGTCGGAGTCGTCGCGTTACGCCGATGTCGTTTTGCCTGGCACGAGCTGGGCCGAAGACGACGGCGTGACCGCCAGCAGCGAGGCGCGCGTCGTGAAAATTAACAAGGCGATCGAACCCGTCGGCGATTCGCGTGAAGACTGGTGGATCTTGCAGGAGGTCGCGCGACGGATGGGCCGCGGCAAATATTTTAACTTTAACAGCGCTCGAGAGATCTTTGACGAAATGCGTGTTGCTTCGAAAGGCGGCAAGGCCGACTACTACGGCATCACATACGAGAAGATCGACCGGCAGAACGGAGTCGTTTGGCCGTGCCCTTCCGAAGAAAGCACCGGAACGCCGCGGCTCTTTAACGACAAGACGTTTTATCATCCGGACGGGAAGGCCCGCTTTCATCCGATCGAATACAAAGGCCCGAATGAGGTGCCCGACGACGAGTATCCGATGATACTAACGAGCGGCCGCGTCGTTTATCAATATCTCTCGGGCAATCAAACGCGCAGGATCGGTTTTCTCGTGCAGCAGTGCCCGGAGCCGTACGTCGAGATCCATCCCGATACGGCAAAGAAGATGAATATTGTCGACGGCGAACGCGTTAAGGTCGTCTCGCGTCGCGGCGAAGGCGTCTTTCCTGCCCTCGTCGTCAAAACCATCCGGCCCGACACGATCTTTATTCCGTATCACTGGGGCGAGCAGTTGTCTGTCAACCAGTTGACCAATCCGGCGCTCGATCCCACATCGAAAATTCCGGAATACAAAGCCTGCGCCGCACGCATCGAGAAGATCCATTCGCGTGAGCTCCCGCTGCTCGGCAAGGGCCGCAAAGGTGCGAGCTTGAGCGAGGTGAGACGGGGGAAGTAACAACAAGATGATCAGATTTGTTACCCCGCTTTTTCGAGCGTTTCATTTAGCAGTTGGTTAAGGCTGATGTTTCTCGCTTTGGCGAGGAGCTTATATTTTTTATGTACTTCAGGATCGAGACGCAGGACCAGTTTTCCCGAAAGCTGCTTTTTCGGCGGGATGTCTTTTTCGGCTGCGTAATCGAGAAATACGCGAAGACTTATTTCGCCCTCTCGTCGCAGACTCTCAATACTGTCGGCGTAAAAATCGGCTCCGCCGTTCAGCCCTACAAACTCGCCGCGAAACTTCTGAATGTCTGGATCAAAACTTATGACGGCTTCATATTCGCCAAATTTCATGACGTTTTTCATAATGTAACTCCATTTTCGTCAAGCCATTTTCGGATCGATTCCACCGCGCCTTTGTCCGTCATCGGACTCGGATGCGGACGATGGAAAACGCGGATCTCTCCAAACAAAAAAACCCTGACTCGCGAGCCTTCGGCTTCCGAAACTTCGGCGCCGAGGCTCTTGAATAGCGACTCGATGTCGCTCCACCGAATATTGCTCGAAACCGGTCGCGAAAAGATCTTTTCGAGCGTTTTTCGGTGTCTGTTTTTCACCGGTGGATATAGTACTAGATTGTAGTACTAAAGGCAAGTACAACGCATGCAAGAGACAATGTTCATTGACCCCCAACGCTGCATCGGCTGCCGCTCGTGCGTGGCCGCGTGCCGCGAATGTTCGACGCACAAAGGTTACTCGATGATCTTTGTCGACTACATTGACCGCGCCGAGACGACAGCGACCATGCCGACCGTGTGCATGCACTGCGTCGAGCCGACATGCGCGCTTGTGTGCCCGGCCGACGCGATCAAGCAGAACGAGGACGGCGTCGTGATGTCGGCGCTCAAACCACGCTGTCTCGATTGCCGCAACTGTGTCAACGCATGTCCCTTCGGCGTGCCTAAATACAACTCCGAGATGCATCTGCAGATGAAGTGCGACATGTGTTTCGACCGCACGAGCGAAGGCCTGATGCCGATGTGTGCCAGCGTCTGTCCGACCGGCGCGATCACCTTTGGCAAATACGAGGATGTCGTGCCGCTCAGGCGGACAAAACCGGTAAATGTTCATATGTTCGGAAATCAGAAGGTCGAAACAAAGGTATACATGATGCTGCCGACGACCGACGATTTTGTTACGGTCAACGGCCCGGTGACGTTCGAGACGCGCGGCGCAACCAACCGCCCGGCCGGTGCCGAGCCGGAATCGTGGATCGACACACAGGTCGAGGAGACCGATAAGAGCAACGAGTTTTAGTCAGAACCGCCTGCGGTTGCGGGTGGTTAGTGTAAGCCATTTGAACAGCCATAGATGTAGCGTGTATGCAATATGAGTTCCGACCTATCTAAAGCTATCGAAAATCTGATCTCCGACGAACAGGATGTCCGCGCCGCAACGTCGCCTTACCAGGCCGAGTTTCCGTATGAACGCGACGAGGAAGCGCAGGTGACGCGACGCGAATTCTGCAACTTTCTGGTGCTGACCTCGACCGCGCTCTTTGTCGGCGCCGCCGGCTTTTCTGCCAAGGCGGCGATAGATGCAAGCAAAACTCCGGTGCTTCCGCCGATGCCCATCGACGGCGCCGCCGAGCTGCAAGCCGGCGCGGCGATCAACTTTCATTATCCGGGCGACGAAACGGCGATCCTCGTGAGAGCGAAGGATGGAACCTACGCCGCATTTGGCCAAAAATGCACGCACCTGTCGTGTCCTGTTCATTACGCAAAGGACCATGACCGGCTTGAATGTCCGTGTCACGAGGGCGGCTTTGACGCGAAAACGGGAGCCGTCCTGTACGGTCCGCCGCCGCGACCGCTCGACAAGATAGATATCGAAACGCATAACGGCCAGATCTACGCCGTCGGCAGGGAGGTGCGAGGCAGTGAAGTTTGAAACGACCGAGCTCAGATACAAACGTGTGCCCGCTAAAGCGCCGCTGCCGCGCGGCCGTGCGGCCGTGTGGCAGGCCCGTCTCGTCCTGCTCGTGATGATCAATCTCGCCCAGCTATGGATACTGTCGGCCGCCGTCGACGCGGCGCTCGGGCACGAATTCCGCCATCTGCTTCCGCTCGTCATAGCTTCGGGTGTTTGCTGGCTCATATCGGTCTCAATATTCTTTTGGTGGAAACCGGTCGGCAGCCGCCAGAGCGGGTCGGCATAAGCCCGATGGAGCGCAAGATCATCGGCTACGATCAAGACGATGAGGGCCACTGGCGAGCGCGTCTCGAATGCGGTCATTATCAGCACGTCCGGCATGACCCGCCGCTCAAGACACGCGAATGGGTCTTGACCGACGACGGCCGCACATCGCGCCTCGGTCTCGCTCTCGAATGCAAAAAATGCGACGACCAGCTGCCGAGAGATTTCGAATAGAAAGCCTGGTTTTGTTCGTGTATTTTCGTGTTATTTCGTGGTTACGGTTTTCATCTTTTATAAGCGCTAGAGACGTGTGAACGAAAACAAGCTCCTCAACGCCATCGCCAACCTTTTCCCGGGCTACTTTGCGCTTGTGATGGCGACCGGCATCACGTCGATCGCGGCTGATTTCCTCGAGATGCGCCCCGTTGCAGTCGCGCTGTTGTACCTAAACGCGGCGGCCTTCGCCATTCTCCTGATAATGCTGCTGATCCGGCTCGTCAGATTTTTCCCGCGTGCGTTGGCCGATCTCAACGACCACGTTCGCGGGCCGGGTTTTTTTACGCTTGTGGCCGCGCCGTGCGTGTTCGGCAGCCAGTTGATCATTGTCACAAACTCCTTCGAGCCGGCAATGTATCTCTGGATCATCGCTCTCGCCTTCTGGGTCATGATCATGTATGCGTTTTTCACGGCCGTCACCGTCCGCATGAACAAACCGCCGCTTGAAAAGGGCATTAGCGGCAGTTGGCTGATCGCAGTTGTCGCGACGCAGTCGATCTCGGTGCTCGGCACCTTGCTCGCGGCGAGGTACACCGATCAGGCTGAGTTGATGCTCTTTTTCACACTATGCACGTATCTCATCGGGTGCATGCTCTACATCATGCTGATCACGCTGATCTTTTACCGCTTTACGTTTCTCGACATCACCCGTGAGGTTTTGACGCCGCCCTATTGGATCAATATGGGCGCCGTCGCCATCACGACGCTTGCGGGTGCAAGGCTGATCCTGGCGGCGCCATCGTGGCCTTTCATCAACGAGATCGGCCCTTTTCTTAAAGGCTTCACGCTCTTCTTTTGGTCGGCCGGGACGTGGTGGATACCTTTGCTATTCATCCTCGGTTTCTGGCGGCACGCCGTAAAGAAATTTCCGCTCCGCTACGACCCGCAGTTTTGGGGACTGGTCTTCCCGCTCGGCATGTACACCGTTTGTACCTTTCAGCTTTCAAGGGCACTGGGATTTCAACCGCTAATGATCATCCCGAACGTCTTTATTTATCTTACGCTCGCCGCCTGGATCATCACCTTCGGCGCGATGTTGTATAGCTTCCTGCCGAAACGTGTCGCCAATGCAGACTGACGTAGCCTCGCCCGGCGACATCCTCGAAGCAGACCATCGCGAGCTGGATGGTCTGTTGGCCGCGCTTCTCGATGAGCTCAAGGCGGACGGCCCGGACCCACGCGCTACCTATCACCGTTTAGATCTCTTTTGGGCGCGCCTCGCCGTCCACATCCGTGCCGAACATCTCGTGCTCTTTCCCGCGATGTTCGCCGCCGCCGGCGAAGACGCCCGCGCGGCGCTCACCGCGACGCTCGCCGAACTCCGCCACGATCACGACTTTTTTATGAATCAACTTGCCCGCGCCGTCAAAGCCCTCCGCCTCGTCCCCGACTTCGGCAACGAGACCGAGACCTTTTTAGTCATTCGACAGCTCATCGAGGCTGTTGCCAAGCGTCTCGAACGACACAACGAGATCGAAGAAAAAAGCATCTATACGCTCGCCGACGGAACAGCTTCGATCCGCTCCCGCATCTCAAAAGAACTCGAAAATCTCCCTGGGCGCTTCTCTTAAGATGGCCGGACGCCGGACCGATGATGAGCGTCGGAATTTCTCCGATCCGTGACAAGGTCGGAGGCCGTGTCGCGCCCGGTGTCAATTGAGCAGGCCGTGACGGGGAAGGCGGTGGCGATCGACATCGAATCCTTCCCGCAAACGGTCATACGAGCCTGCGATTTGGTCATACCGTGGGTGAACTTCGGGAATGGCATTCGCGCCGGACGTAATACCCCGTTATTTTGCGCGAGGGCAGCTGAGTGCGGTACAGTCTTTCGTTGTCAGGCGACATGGTGGCTTTACTTGTGAACGAACAGACCGCGCCGTACATACCTGTTTCGCTCCATCCCGCTTTGAGGGCACAGGCCTTTCGCGTGTGGTTCGTTGGCTGCCTGGTGACGGTGACCTGGGCGTCGCTTATTCTGCTCGCTCCGATCGCAAAAGCTAACGGCCTGACAGCGGTATCAACGCCGCTTTACACTTTTTACAGCTATATTTGCCACCAGATACCGAGCCGCTCGTTTCATATCGAGGGCGAGCAGTTTGGCGTTTGTTCGAGGTGTTTTGGGGTTTATTTTGGGTTGCTGTTTGGGTATGTGATCTATCCCCTTTGGCGGCGAATTGAGGAGGTCGAGCCGATCTCGCGGATCTGGCTGTTTCTTTCGCTTATACCGATCGGCGTCGACTGGTCGCTCGGCGTTTTCGGCATCTGGGACAACACCTTCTCATCGCGTTTTATCACGGGAATGATCCTCGGCGTGGCCTGCGCGACGTTCATCGTACCCGCGACGGTCGAGATAACGCGTAATTTCACGATGCGTTCACGCATCAAAAAAGCCGCCTAAGTTGGCGGCTTCGAAAGTAAATTAAAGCGGATTTCCGATACTGTTTTTCAGATATCATTCTCGCGGGTGAGCATCGGCCCAAACGCTTGATAGTAAACATCATTATAGAACTTTCGAGAGGGCCGCGCAACCCTTTCGCTAAAGCGGCCCGAACATTCGTTGACTCGCGTTCGTAAAAGGTGGAAGATTATGTCTATCGGAAAAGCGCGTATGAGTTTTACGAAGGAAACGGCGGCTGAGGCAGCCAGAGCAGATCTCGCTGGTCGTTTGGGCCTCGGAAACGGCGATGTAAAGGTAATTTCGGTCGACGAGGCCGAGTTTACCGATATGTCTCTCGGGGCTGCGGCCAGCGGTG
>DASXPW010000040.1:0-4641 GCA_036493385.1 Pyrinomonadaceae bacterium | reverse complement strand
CTATCTGACGATGGCCGCCGTGTTTATCGCGCAGGCGACGAATACGAATCTCGATCTGTGGCATCAGATCGTGCTGATGGCTGTGCTGCTGTTGACCTCTAAAGGCGCGGCGGGCGTGACGGGCAGTGGATTTATTGTTCTTGCCGCGACGTTATCGGCGGTCGGCACGGTGCCGGTCGCGGGTTTGGCTCTGATACTGGGCATCGATAGGTTTATGTCAGAGGCACGGGCGTTGACGAATCTGATCGGAAATGGCGTCGCGACTTTGGTTGTCGCGAGATGGACCGGCGATCTCGATGTGGGTCAGATGAACCGGGAATTTGCGCATCCGGGCGCGGACGGATTTCGCGTGAATGATCTGCCGGCTCCAGCGCAGGATTGAAACACTAATTGAGCGGGTCTCATAGCTCGGTCCAGCCTAAATTGGGCCAGAGCCCAAACACCCCTAAGCCCGCTATCCACTAGCTAAAGTTAGTGGCAATTGGCCAAGAAGCAGTTACAGTCATCCTCACAGCTCATCGAGCGTCGTCTTTGCCTGTTGAAACTGCCCGAGCAGTATCGTCTGACCGGCCTGGTCTATTAACACGGTTTTCGGTTCGTAGCGGCCTGCGGTCACGGCCACGCGTGATTCACCCTGCCAATTAAAGAAATCGCTGATCGAAAATTCTCCTTTGGTGGTAAATACCGCTTCGAGGCTTTGGAGCGAGGACATTCCTTTATCGACCTTCGAGATAAAAGTAACTCCGCGGATCAGTGCGTCGAGCTCGGCATATTCTATAAATGACCGCGCCTTTTCGTTTTGGGCAGTCGTTACGTCCACCGCCACCCCTTTCACCCGTGTGTTGTTTGCGGTATTACGAAACTCGACGACAGTGACCTGTACGCTGCCGGCCGTTCCGCGGACCCGAGGCAATTCCGTAAAGCCTTTCAGAAGCGTTGCGCCGTATGTGTCCTGAAACAATTCCAGGTCGGTCAGAGGCTTGTCAGTCTGATCATTTACAAACGGAATGGTCGGGCGGCGTTGTTGTTGAGCCGCGGCCGTTACCGCGAAGCTGAAGGTCAAAGCTAACGCACAAAGCAGGCATACGGTCTTCATATCGGTCCTCCAATTGAAATTCAGATGATCTTTGCCGGGACGCATACAATAACACGGAAGTATCGCGAAAAAGTTGCCGATCACCTATCGGGAGCCCGGCTCAATTCATTTTACGCCACGAAGCTACGGTGTTTTTTGGAATCCGCGGGTAATTGCTGTTTTCTATAAAATGAACGGAAGAATTCATGATCTGGCACAGTGGCAGGCAATTAACGGTTTGTCGAGGGCTTGATCTATCATTTGATTCATATTTCTCCATTTTTGGTCGTCGATCAGCCGCGTTTTCTCTGGAAAATGCGGCTGTTTGATCGTTTGGGGAACCCCTTCGAGTATCGGTCGCGGGCAAACTTGCTTCGCAAGTTATGCAGGCTGGCAGCCTGCGGTCCGGCCAAAACCGTCTTTCTATTTCATTGCAAATATGGCAAGTTAGGATTATGCAAAAGGTTCTGACGGCCGAACAGATGAGGGAGGTAGACCGCCTGACGACGGAGGAGTACGGGCTACCTTCGCTACTCTTAATGGAGAATGCAGCGCAGGCTGCGGCGCGGGTTATTTGCGATCGACTTGACGGTTCCCTCGAGGGCGCATCGATCCTGGTTTTTTGCGGAAAAGGCAATAACGGAGGCGACGGTGCCGCGCTGGCAAGGCAACTCTGGACGCAAGGCGCAAATGTCGAGGTCTGCCTGATCGGTTTGGTGTCTGCAACAAAAGGTGACGCCCGAACTAATTTCGAGATCATAAGAAAGATCGCCGACCGCGAGACATTCGATGTCGACCAATCTGATCTTGCATTCGAAGAAATTTCATCGCTCGAAGACTGGATGGAATATGACAGCCTAAACTTCCAGGCTGACGATCCCGACGTAATTGTCGACGCACTCTTTGGGACCGGCTTGAGCGAGCCTCTCGAGGGAGTTTATGCCGAGGTCGCGGCGTTCATCCATTCGTACGGCGTCGAACCGGACGGGCCGCTTGTTGTTTCGCTTGATATTCCATCAGGCTTGTGTGCGGGCAAGGGCGAAACGATCGGAATCGCGCCCTGCGCTGATGTGACGGTTACGTACACGGCACCAAAACCAGGCAACATCTTGCCGCCGGCATCGCGGTATAACGGTGATCTCGCTGTCGCGGATATCGGCTCGCCGTGCGAGCTGGTAAACCGCATCGACTCTAAGCTCTATCTCGCTACTAAAGAAGACGCGCAGCGATGGCTGGCGGCGACGGAATTTACGCCTGATTCATACAAGTTCAAGCGCGGCCACGCCCTCTTGATTGCGGGATCGGCGGATTATTCCGGTGCCGCGGTTTTGTGCGGGGACGCGGCGATCAGATCGGGCGTCGGTTTGGTAACGATCGCGACGCCAGAGTCTTCGCGATCGTCGATCATCGGCCGCGTGCAGCCCGAAGTGATAGTCCGAGGCGTTGCCGAAACTAAGAAAGGCGCGATCTCGGAAAATGCAACCGACGAGATCGGGAAGTTTATTGAGCGAAAGGTGACTGCCGTCGCTATCGGTTGCGGAATGTCATCGGATGAGGAGACGACGCGGAAATTTGTTCGCTCGGTGGTTGAAAATAGATCGACGCCCGTCGTTATCGATGCCGATGGTTTGAACTCGCTGGCGCCCTTCGGCATAACGGGCTCGGACGAGCTGCCGCTGATCCTGACTCCGCACATCGGTGAATTCAAACGGCTGCTGGGAACCGAAGACGAGATCACCGATCCTGTCTCGACGCTCCGCGAATTTGCCGAACAGCATAAGGTATTTGTTGTGTTGAAAGGAGAGCGGCCGATGATCGCAGACCCAAAGGGGTGTATTGTCGTGAGCCCAACTGGAAATTCGGGCCTCGGAAAGGCAGGGAACGGCGACACGCTTACAGGTCTGATCGTCGGCTTTGTTGCGCAGGCCGCAGCAGCGAAAATAGCGATATTTGAGACCCTCGTGGCGGCGGTTTATCTCTCCGGACTGGCTGGCGACATTGCCGAAGAAAAATATGGCAAGCGCGTGATGACCGCAAGCGATGTACGAGAATGCTTTCGAGATGCGCTGGAGGCAGTCGTCGAGAGCGAGTGAGCCGTCATACTGAAAAAATGACTGCGCAGACCGCTGAAGACACATTCCGGCTTGGCTGGAAGATCGGCACGCGATTGAGCGGTGGTGAATTGGTCCTATTGACGGGCGGTCTAGGGGCCGGAAAGACCGTCGTGACCAAAGGCATCATGTCCGCGATGGACTACGATCCCGGCGATGTCACAAGCCCGAGCTTTACGCTCGTAAATTTATACCGCGCGAGACTCGATGTTTATCATATTGACCTCTGGCGGCTTGATGAACGAGCGAATGCGTCGGCGGCGGTCGGGCTTGACGATATTCTGACGGATGAGACGGCGGTTGTGATCATTGAATGGGCGGACCATCTCGGCCGACCGGATCTCGCCGCCAAGGCGATAACAATTGACATCATCGGCGACGGCGACGAGCCTCGCGTGATCTCTGTTTCTGCAAAAGAAGACTTGTCGCGGCTTGGCGTCGGGCAATGATGGCATTCGACGATCAACCGCGTCCGAACCTGGCCGCGCCGCGAATCGTTGTTTCAAAGGTGGCGAGAAAGCTGCAGGTTTTTGATGGCAATCTGCTAATTAAGACGTATCGCATATCGCTCGGATCTACGCCGGTCGGCAACAAATCGAAAGAGGGCGACGGGTGCACGCCAGAAGGCGAGTTCTACATTTTCGCGAAAAATCCAGAAAGCAAGTATCACCTTTCGCTCGCGATCAGCTATCCGGGCATCGACGCCGCGACTCGTGGGCTAAAGGACGGGTTGATAAGTGAAGAGGAACACAACGCGATCGTCGATGCGATAAATATGGGAAAGATGCCGCAGCAGAAGACGCGTCTCGGCGGCGAGATCTATCTTCATGGTGGCGGGGCCGACACGGACTGGACGCGAGGGTGCATCGCAATGGCCGACCGTGATATTCAGGAGGTCTTCGATGCTATTCCGGTCGGGACGATGGTTCGCATCGAACCGTGACATGCTGACTAAAGCTTCTATCGTCGTTTGTCGAATCGCGCTTCCATTACGCCTTTGCGAAGCCGGCCATGCTTTACTGTTAGTCGCGGATAACCGCGCATCTCGGCGACGAGATTCTTAATACCGAGCTTCTTTTCGGCCTTGGCGATGCTTCGGGCCGTGCCCTCGATCTCCATAAAAAGTCCGAACGGCAGCTCATCGAGCACGATCTCGACGCTGTCGAGATGCCATGTCCGACGGCGTTTCTCATAAACGACCGAGAGCCGATAACCAAGCTTGCGAATGATCTCTTCCATCGCGTCGACATCGGCGACCTCAGTCTCAAACTCCAACTTGTTTTTGACGTCGCGCTCGCTGGAGATACTTTCCTTATAAGTGAGCGTCGTTTTATCGTTTGTTTTACGAAGTCGAAGGACGGCGCGGTTCGGATCCAGTACGCCGCCGCGATGAAGATAATTTTCTTCAAAGGCCTCGCCTGAAAAAACGGCGCCGATCTTTTTCAGGCGTGAATT
>DASXPW010000039.1:0-6882 GCA_036493385.1 Pyrinomonadaceae bacterium | reverse complement strand
TCATTCTCAATAGTCAGGGCATGATGGAGGTTTATGGCGCAGGCTCGGTCACAGTCGTCGACGGTTCGCAAATAACATATAACGAGATCGCCGAGGTCGACGAATTTCAGCCCTTTAGTGTTTGCGGCGTGCAGCTTCATGGTCTGAGAGACGGGCTGATGTATGATTTTGTGAATCGCTATCCTAATCAACCGCCAAGCGAGTTTTTATTACCTGACATCGTCTAAAACATTTTGCCGCGGATACTGGCGATCGCGCGGATCAGGAAAACGAATTGATTTTATCAGCGAAAACCGCGTCGATCCGCGGCGAAAAAAACCATGCAGATCCTTGAAATTCGCACCCTTCGCGGGCCTAATTATTGGAGTGGCCATTGGAAAAAGCTGGTCGTGATGCGCCTGGATATCGGCGATTATGAAGATCGGCCTACAGACGCGATCGAGGGATTTTACGGCCGAATGATCGGGCTGATGCCGACGCTGAAGATCCACGGCTGCAGCTATCAGGAAGAGGGCGGTTTTTTACGGCGGGTCGAGGAAGGCACATGGGCCGGGCATGTCATCGAGCATCTGGCCCTTGAGCTGCAAACTCTGGCGGGAATGGACACCGGTTACGGCCGCACGCGCGAGACAAACGAACGCGGCGTCTACAACGTCGTTTTCAGCTATATGGAGGAAGAGGTCGGCCGATATGCCGGTCGCGCTGCCGTCCAGCTCTTTCTGGATATTGCGGAGGAGAAAGCGGTCGATGAAATTCGCGATTCGATAGCACGAGACGTCCAGCGAATGCGCGAGATCCGCGAGGATGTTCGCTTCGGGCCCTCGACGGGCTCGTTGGTCGAGGAAGCCGAGAGCCGAAATATCCCCTACATTCGCCTAAACGATCAATCGTTGGTTCAGCTTGGCTACGGTGTGTATCAAAAACGAATTCAGGCGACGACGACCGCGAATACGAACATGATCGCCGTCGATATTGCGGCGAATAAGCATGCTACGAAAAAGCTGCTCGGCGATATGGGCGTACCGGTCCCAAAGGGCTATCGAATTCGCGATGTCGAAGAGCTTGAAAAAACTCTTGAATCGGTGGGTTATCCCGCAGTGATAAAACCGCTCGACGGCAACCACGGCCGAGGCGCGACGGTGGGTATCAAAACACTCGAGTCCGCGCAGACAGCATTTGAAAAAGCAAAAGAGTATTCGCGATCGGTGATCGTCGAGCAGCAGCTAAAGGGAGCGGATTTCCGAGCGCTCGTCGTCAACAATCGACTGATCGCGGTCGCGGAACGAGTGCCTGCACACGTCGTCGGCGACGGAAAAGGCACGATACAGGAATTGATCGACAAGACGAACGCCGACCCGCGCCGCGGTTATGGGCATGAAAAAGTATTGACCCTGATCGAAGTCGACGGCCAGACGATGAGATCCATCAGATCCTCGGGCTACGAACTCGACTCGATCTTGCCAAAAGGCGAGATCCTTTATTTAAAAACGACGGCAAATATTTCGACCGGCGGGACGGCCATCGACCGAACCGACGAGGTCCATCCGCACAACGCCTTTCTCTTCGAACGTATTGCGCGAATAATCGGGCTCGACGTCGCCGGCATCGATGTTATTGCGCCAAATGTTTCGGAAAAGCTTTCTGAAAATGGCGGCGGAATTATCGAGGTAAATGCCGCACCGGGCTTTCGGATGCATCTTTCGCCGTCAGAGGGCATCGGCCGAAATGTCGCCGAACATGTCATCGATATGCTCTATCCGCCCGGCGCACCGTCGCGAATTCCGATCATCTCGATCACGGGAACAAACGGAAAGACCACTGTAACGCGGCTGATCGCGCATGTTCTACGCGGCTCTGGCCTAACGGTCGGATTTACGACGACGGACGGAACGTATATTCAGAATCAGCAGATCGTGCAGGGCGATAATACCGGCCCGGTGTCGGCGCAGCTTGTGCTAAAAGATCCGACCGTTCAGGTCGCCGTGCTTGAGACTGCACGTGGCGGCATCATTCGGGCCGGCCTGGGATTTGATCACTGCGATGTCGGTGTCGTGACCAATATCGCCGCCGATCATCTCGGGTTAAAGGACGTAAACACGTTGGAAGATCTCGCGCGTGTCAAATCGGTCGTTCCGCGTGCAGTATCGCGTCGCGGCTACGCTGTATTGAACGCCGAAGATCGGCTCGTGTACAAAATGCGCGAGATGGTGGATGGAAACTGCGTCTATTTTTCAATGGATGAAAGTCACCCCAACATTAAACGTCAGGCTGCCAAGGGCCGCACCTCATGCATTCTGGAGAATGGCTATGTAACCATTCTCAAAGGCAAGTGGAAGGTGCGTATCGAGAAGGTTGTCAATATCCCGCTTACCTACGGCGGCCGTGCGGAATTCATGATCCAGAACGTGCTGGCGGCGACGCTGGCGTGTTTTGTACACGGAGTGTCGCTTGAAGATCTGCGCGTGGGGCTCACGACATTCAACGCCGGCACCGCGCAGACGCCGGGCCGTTTGAATTTTGTCGAGATCGGCGATACGACCGTCCTGATGGATTATGCTCACAATCCCGCCGGCCTGCGTGGACTGACGACCTTCATCAACAAACTGCCGAACAAATATCGAACCGTCGTGCTAAATGGGACGGGCGACCGGCGTGACGACGACATTCGCGAATTTGCAAAGATCGCCGCCGATAATTTCGACCGCATCGTCATCCGCGCCGGTCATTATCTTCGTGGCCGCAGCGAGGAGGAAATGTTTGGCCTGCTGCAGGAGGGAATCGCCCAGAGCGAAAACGCTCCTCAGGTGCGCATAATCTCCGACAGCCGGACTGCGATCCATCACGCGATCAAGCAAGCTCGAAAAAACGAACTCGTCGTGACCCTCGCCGATCTCGTGCCGATGGATATTAGCTACGTGCAGGAATATCGAGACGATCTCATCGAAGCCAAGCAGGCGAACGAATCGGAATCAAAAAATAGCTGACAGCTATGAGCTGACAGCTAACAGCTATCTCTCAACCAGGGAAGCGACTTGCTCGTCGAGGTATATCATGACCTTGGCACGTCCTTCGTCATTAACAAAGCCACGATACATTCCTTCCGAGTTGAAAGGTAGTGTGACGTTTCCCTGTGCATCGACCGCGATAAGGCCACCGTCGCCGCCGATGGCGGTAAGATGTTCGATCGTTTCGCGCGCAGCATCGACGAGGGACGAACCCTTATATTTTACCCGAGCAGCGACATCGTAAGCGGTGACGCCAAGCATAAAGAATTCGCCGTGACCGGTGCACGAAACGGCGCATGTCGCGTTATCGGCGTATGTACCTGCTCCGATCAGAGGCGTGTCGCCAACGCGGCCAAACTTTTTATTGGTCATGCCGCCGGTGGAGGTGGCGGCTGCGAGGTTGCCGTTCATGTCGCAGGCGACGGCACCGACGGTCCCGATCGGTTTCTTGTCAGAACCGCCTGCGATACCAGGTGGCTGAGTTGAGCCCATCTTGGACTCGTCCTGAGTTGAGCCCGCTGCTACCGCAGCGGGCTCTGACGGGTCGTGATCCAGTTGAACAACACCTTCTTCGCGCGCGCGCAAGAGTTGTTGATACCGATGCTCGGTAAAAAAGTAGCCGTCGTCGGCGATCTCGACGCCCATCTCGCGGGCAAATTGATTTGCTCCGTCGCCGGCGAGAAGGATATGCGAGGTTCGCTCCATCACGAGCCGGGCAAGGCGAATAGGATTTATTACATTCTTGACCGCTGCCACCGCTCCGGCGCGAAGACGCGAGCCATCCATGATCGAGGCGTCCATTTCATTCTTGCCTTCGTGTGTAAAAACCGCGCCACGGCCGGCGTTGAAAAGCGGAAAATCTTCAAGCGAGCAGACGGTCGCCTCGACGCAGTCGAGCGAGTTACCTCCGCATTGGAGGATCTGCCAGCCCGTTGTTAGTGCAACCTCGAGACCGCGTCGATACTCTTTTTCAAGTTCCGGAGTCATTAGTGATCTTAGGATCGTTCCGGCTCCGCCATGGATCGCGAGGGCGATATTGCTCATCAGGCGATTATACCAGCAATGATCGAACGCCCTTCGCGCAAAGGAATGGATTTTAGTTTCGAGAAACCGTAGACTTTACCTACAGCAACTATGAGGTCCTGGTCACTACCAATCGGAAGATATTTCGGGATAAAAGTATTTATTCACTGGACGTTTTGGATCCTGATCCTGTGGATCTTTCTGCTGCATCTTGGTGCCGGGCACGACTTGAGGCAGGGTCTTATGGGCGCACTCTTTGTCCTGACCCTATTTGCGTGCGTAGTATTGCATGAATTTGGTCACGCCTTGACGGCGAAGCGATTCGGTATCGTGACACGTGACATTACGCTTTACCCGATCGGTGGGATCTCCACGTTTGAATCGCTTCCACAGAAACCTGGGCAGGAATTGCTCGTAGGTATCGCAGGGCCGCTGGTCAATGTCGTAATTGCGTTTGTTCTATGGCTTTATCTGAGTTTCACAAACCAACTACCTGACCTTTTAAAGCTGAATGAAAGTCAGGATATATTCCAGTTGCCGTTCCTGTGGAATCTGTTTGTTGCAAACGCGATTCTTGCGATCTTCAACCTTATTCCGGCCTTTCCGATGGACGGTGGCCGCGTGTTTCGCAGCATCCTTTCATTTTTTACCGATCGCGCGATGGCAACCAGGGTCGCTGCCGGGATCGGCCAATTGCTGGCGATCATTTTTGTTTTCCTCGGCTTCTTTTACAACTTTTGGCTGGTTTTCATCGGATTGTTTGTCTTTCTCGGAGCCGGCGGCGAAGCGGCTTTTGAGAGGACGAAGGCCGCACTTGGGGGCCTGAAGGTAAAAGACGCCTTGATGAATCGATTCACTCTGTTGTCGCCCGAGGATACTTTAGCCAAGGCCGTCGAAGTTCTTCTTAATAGTCAGGAATCCGAGTTTGTAATTGCCGATGCTACCAAACCCATCGGCATTCTCACAAAAAGCGAGATTATAAAGGGATTATCCGAGAAGGGAAGAGACGCGTCTGTTTCGGAATATATGCGTCCGGGATTTCTTGTCGTTCAACCCGACGTGCGGCTCGCCGATTTCCTTCAGACGGTTTTGGGAAAAGGCCAATCGGTCGCCCTGGTGATGGATGGAAATGAACTTCTTGGATTGATCGATCGCGAGAATGTCGAAGAAAAGATCCTGATCCAGGAGGCTCTGAGAAAGCGCGCCGAGAATCCGTAAAAGCTCGAAAGCTCAGGCGGCTAACACGACGGTATTCTAACGGCTAAAGATGCCACTATGAACAAGTGCGCCGTTTCTTGAAAACAGATCACAACACTATTTACGGATAACTTTAGCTGACTGGATGCGGCTCCGGCGACCTTCCTCGACCCTTATCATGAGAGCCGTTCACAGCATCAAAGTTTGACGTTTCTAAGTCGCAAGGCATTCATGATCACCGTCACCGAGCTGAAGGTCATCGCCGCGCTCGCGATCATCGGTGATAAGAGTAGGCCGAAAATCGGAAAGAGGACACCGGCGGCGATCGGCACACCGATGATGTTGTAGATAAATGCGAAAAAGAGGTTCTGACGGATGTTTTTCATTGTCGCACGGCTCAGGTTGCGTGCTTTCAATATGCCGTTGAGGTCGGGTTTCAGCAATGTAATGTCGGCAGACTCGATCGCGACGTCTGTTCCACTCGCAAATGCGATCCCGACATCGGCCTGCGCCAATGCCGGCGCATCATTCACGCCATCGCCGGCCATGGCGACGATCTTGCCTTCGGATTGAAGTTCCCTCACCTTTGAAGCTTTGTCTTGCGGCATTACTTGAGCGAACACCTGATCGATGTCCAGTTCATTTGCGACCGCCTCACCAGTCGCTGGATTATCACCGGTCATCATTATCACCTGGACATCTTGCCGGTGGAGCTGTCCGATGGCTTTCTTCGCGGACGGCTTGATGGCATCCGCGACGCCGATCAGTCCGACAAGCTTACCGTTCCTGGTTACGAACATGACAGTCTGGCCGGCCGCTCGCAGCGACGAAATGTCAGAACCGTGAGCGGTTGCGATCGGGTTCTTGCCGCCAATCATGACGCGCTCATTTCCGATTGCGACGTCCTGTCCGTCGACCCTGCCGCGCACCCCGGCGCCCGTATGCGATTCAAAATCGGAAACATCCGTGAGTCCGATCCGTCGCTTTTCAGCTTCGCGGACTATTGCTGACGCCAGTGGATGCTCGCTCTGGCGTTCCAGACTGGCGGCGAGTCGGATGATCTCTTCTTTCGAGAATACCCGGTTATTACCGTTTCCCGTTTTAGCTTCTACCAAAACCGACCGTACAGACGGTTTTCCCTCTGTGAGAGTACCGGTCTTGTCCACAACGATCGCGTTGACCTTTTCAAGTGTCTCAAGCGCCTCGGCCGTTTTGATCAAGACGCCGTTCTTCGCACCGTGGCCGGTGCCGACCATTATCGACATTGGCGTGGCGAGGCCGAGAGCGCATGGACAGGCAATGATGAGGACCGAAACTGCGGCGACGACGGCAGACGCAAAACTGCCAAGGATCAGCCACACGATAAAAGCAATGACAGCAATAAGAATCACCGCCGGAACGAAATACGACGAGACGACATCGGCAAGGCGTTGAATGGGTGCGCGGCTGCGCTGTGCCTCTCCGACCATGCGGACGATCTGACCAAGAAGGGTTTCGCTGCCGACTCTTGTCGCCCGCATGACGAACGGTCGATTTCCGTTGATCGTGCCGCCGATGACCTTGCTGCCGGCGTTTTTTTCGACTGGCATTGACTCGCCTGTCACCATCGATTCGTCGATAGATGTCTCGCCGTCGGTGATCTCGCCATCGGTCGGAA
>DASXPW010000038.1:0-3102 GCA_036493385.1 Pyrinomonadaceae bacterium | reverse complement strand
ACTATAGTATCGCTGTTCAAACTTGGGGCCGGATGCGTTTTACGCTGGTCTTCGGCCCGTTTTAATGTGTTGCCGACGAGCATTTCCCAGGCCGCCTCATCCGGTCGGGTCCTGGTGGACCAACTCGCGGTGCGGATTGCTGTATCTACCAAATGGAGGGTTCATGATCTCTAGAAGTTCGTTTAGTTTTCTTATCGTCCTGGCATCGATCTTCTGCGTCGCGTCGATAGCGAGGGCCACTACGTTTAATGGCATCGTGTCAGAGGCCTCACCGACCTATCACCGCGCGTTCGCGCCCCTAAGCCAGGGAGAACAATGCGGATTGTCCACGATGGGCTCGGCCACACATTATGCAAGGTTTAAGTTTACCCTTGCGGCGCCTACAAACGTTACGATCAGCTTGTTGCCCGCTGATGGGGCCTCAATCACGCCTGCCGCGGCGGACACGGTCATGATAATTTACGGTCCCGGCGGATTTGACCCTACGGACGGCTGCGCCAATGAGATCATAGCGAACGATGATGCCGATGGCAGTACGGTTCTCTCAAAGATCGTCACGACCTCACCTTTAGCGGCGGGTACCTACACCCTGGTTGTCACGACTTTTGATAATGAGCCTGTGGCACCCGCAGCGCTTCCTTACGTGTTTACAGGATTTTCAAGCGTTCCGATCAGTCTCCCTCAGCATATCGTCGACTTCGACGGTGATGGAAAGACAGATTTTTCGGTAATACGAAATGTTGATGGCACACCGGATGGCCGTTTGCGATGGTATGTTGCAACGAATGCGACAAACATCATCTCCGCGCGTGACTTTGGCATTGGAACAGACTTTGCGACGCCAGTCGACTTTGACGGTGACCATAAGACCGATATCGCCGTTTTTCGCCCCGCCCCCGCCGGCAGCGCTTACTTTTATATCCTCCAGAGCCTGACGAACACGGTCCGGATCGTCAACTTTGGCCAGGAAGGCGACGACGCATCGGTCGTGGGCGACTATGATGGTGACGGAAAGGCGGATTTGGCCGTTTATCGCGCGGGATCGCCGCGAAGCACATGGTTCTACCTCGGTTCGCTCAACAATCCGAACCATAACATCACCTATGTTCCGTGGGGACAGGATGGCGACTTCCCGGCGCCGGGCGATTACGATGGCGATGGGAAAAATGATTTCTGCGTCGACCGGGACGGAGGAGCCCAGGGCATCTTTTGGCTGCGGACCGCCGCCGGTACGACGACCGTAACCCCATTCGGTCGCCCTGATGATTTCATTGTTCCCGGCGACTATGACGGCGACGGTAAAACTGACTTTGCAACGGTCAGGGGCGTGGGTGCGAACATGCAGTGGCAATGGCGTTCTAGTTCGAAGGGTACGATAAATTACCGCACATTTGGTCTGATCGGCCTCGACACGCCGGTGCAGGGTGATTATGACGGCGATGGCTTAACGGACGTTGCCGTCTGGCGGCCGAATACACAGGGAGTTTTCTGGGTTGTAAGCTCAAGCACGAAAACGGTCCGTACATATGCTTTCGGCTCCGGGGATAGTGACACCGCGACCGGCGGTTATAACACGCATTAGCGTGAATCCGAGTATAGCCTCGAATGGCCCGGCGACGACCGGGCCTTTTTTCTTGCTCGGTTTGTCCTGGTTTAGCGAAGTAACCTAAAGTAATTGTTGCGATCTTCCGGAGTCTATGAAAGCAATGATCCTGGCCGCTGGTTTTGGAACGCGGCTATTTCCGCTCACAATAGATCGGACAAAACCGGCGATCCCTTTCTTGGGAAAGCCGCTTGTTGGGTACGTTGCCGAATACATCGGCCGCTGCGGCGTCACTGAGATCGTCGTTAACCTCCATCATCAGCCCGACTCTGTGATCAAGGCCCTCGGCGACGGCGAGCGTTTCGGGGTCCATATCGAATACACACGGGAAGTGCCAAAGATACTCGGCACCGCGGGCGCACTGGACTGTGCCCGGCATCATCTCGAGAACGACACCTTCATGGTCGTCAACGGCAAAATAATTACCGATATCGATCTCACGGCCGCGGTCGAGACTCATCGTCAAACGGGTGCGATCGCAACTATGGTATTAAAGCCGAATGTGAAGCGAGAGAAGTTTACGATCGTCGAGACGGACCATGGCCGCGTCACCGGCTTCGGAGACGACGCACAGCCCTTAAGCGAGGAAGAGATCCGGGATGCGGTACACGAACCGTTCGCTCCGATGATGTTTACGGGGATACATATTTTTGAGCCGAGGGTATTTGAGTACATTCCACGCGATGTTTATTCGGATATTGTACCGACCTTTTATGGTCCGGCGATCGCTCGCGGCGAGCTTATTGCGGCCCATGTGACAGACGGCGAGTGGTACGAGCTTTCCACCATTCAACGGTATCTGGATATCTCGCTTGCGGTCATGGATGGCCGGCGCTGCCATGTCGGGCAAAATTGTTCAATTTCGGCGTCCGCAACGCTGCGAGATTCCATCCTATGGGACGGGATTCAGGTCGCAGATGATGCCTCACTGTATCGAACCGTGATCGCCGACGGTGTGACAATCGGCGAAGGCGAGCATTTCGAAAATGCCGCGATCGTGAGAGCTGAAATGGTGCGCAACTGCGACGAGATTCCCGAAAAGGCCCCACACGGATATATCCAGGGCGAAAACTACGTTGTTCCGTTGACGTGATCTTTTTCGATGTCCGATTTTAAGGAAAGACTCACCGAGTACCTGCGCCGGAATGGGCAGAACGAGGCGGTCGTGCAGTTAACGCCCGATGCCTCGACGCGCGAGTATTTTCGGATAGTCTGGAACGGTCGGAGTGCCATCGCCTGTGTATATCCGGAGCCTTTCGTTGCGGAGGAACACAGTTACCTGGATGTCACGACACTCTTTGAAGCAAAGGGCTTACCTGTGGCGGAGATCTACAATTTCGACGAAGCGTTAGGCGTCATCGTTCAGGAAGACCTGGGTGATACGATTCTACGCGACGTGCTGGAAAACGCTTCAGCGGAGCGCCGAGAAACACTTATCGACGACGCGATCGGTTTGATAGCGCGGATCCAGTCCGCGACACAGAGGGCCTACGATACCG
>DASXPW010000037.1:0-1675 GCA_036493385.1 Pyrinomonadaceae bacterium | reverse complement strand
CATAACTTGATGCGCCGATATTGACGAAAGTCTCGGCCCAATCCGGGCGCAATTTTGCGGCATTCTTAGACGCCTTGAGAGCCTCGGCGTGACGGCCAAGCACTCCATAGCAATAGCCGGCCTGATACCAGGCCTCGGCATAGGTCGGATCGATGTCGGCGGCCTTTTCAAAATACGGAAGGGCCTTTGCGTAATCGTCCCGCGAGAGCTGGGCCAACCCCTGGGAGTAGCTCCGCTCGGCCGTTGCACGTTTGCTCTTGCTCGTCTCTGCCGTGACGTTAGATACGGTCTGAAGATCGCCGACACGCAGTTGCGCGATGCGGTCAGCCGGCACCGCAAAATTCAGACTTTGGCCTTCGGCCGCCTGCAGCGTCGCGACGCCGATGACCTGACCCATCATGTTTACAACGGGCGAGCCGGACGACCCTGGCGAGATCGGCGCAGTGATCTGGATGATCTTGCCATAGCCCGGGATCTCACGAACGGCCGAGACTATGCCGTTCGAAACGCTGCCCTCAAGACCGTAAGGGTTGCCAATGACAACGACGAATTCTCCCTCTTGCGGCACCGCCCGAACGATCGGCAGCGGGATAGCAGCGTCCTTCGGGACATCGACCTGAAGCAGAGCAAGATCGCCTTCGCCGTCGACGGCAAGAACGCCCTTGACCGGGAATCTCTTTCCATCGATCAGATGCACCTCGACCCGGCTCGAACGGTCAATAACGTGGCGGTTAGTAATTATGCGGTCCGGCGCGACGAAGAACCCGCTTCCGCGTGCAATAGTTGCCCCGTGCGAATCGAAAGTCTCGATGGCGACCGCAGAGGGCTTGATCCGTTTCACCAGCTCGGGTAGAAAATCCTGCGCGCAAACTGGCGCGGCGGCGACCCAAATGACCGCAAAAAGAATTGAAACTTTTAGGAGCTTACAGGACATCTGCTGAAGGGGCCTAGCTCAAACTCGAATTATAAGCGTTTTAAATGGGCCAAACAAACTTTTTTCTCTTTTACGACGCTCCGTGTGAGATGTTGCCCCGGTGGGCGGACGCTGTACGCTAAATTTGTCGACGATGAAACTGTGACTTGGCGCGGTGCCGGATATAAGATGTAGTAAAACGAGGAGCTTATGCATAAACAGATCGCCATCGCGGCCGACCATGCCGGATTTGAAGACAAGGAAAAGGTGAAAACGATGCTCGACAAGATGGGCATATCGTACGAAGACTTTGGCACGGTCTCGACCGAGTCGGTCGACTACCCCGACTACGCCCGCAAGGTGGCCGAAGCGGTCGCAAAGGGCGATGTCGACAATGGCCTGCTCGTTTGCGGCTCCGGGACCGGAATGGCGATCGCCGCGAACAAAGTTCCGGGCGTGCGTGCCGCTGTCGCCTGGAACGAAGAGATTGCCCGTCTCGCGCGCGAGCACAACAACGTCAATGTCCTCTCGCTGGCAGCGCGGTTTACCGCCGAAGACGAGATCGAGAACATCATCAGCGCGTGGCTCAATGCCAAGTTTGACGGCGGCCGCCACGAACGCCGCGTCGAAAAGATATCCGAGATCGAGCGCGAGGACCTGCAGGGGAGCAAGTAGTGACGCCAAAAATAATCGCATTTGCCGGCAGCCTGCGTGAGCATTCATATAACAAACGGGTCCTCAATATAGCTGTCGAGGGATCGC
>DASXPW010000036.1:0-4520 GCA_036493385.1 Pyrinomonadaceae bacterium | reverse complement strand
CTACCTGAACGCTCTTCGACGGCGCGTGGGTTCAACTGAGTACGATGGAATCCGAAATCATTTAAGTTCAAACCTTAGGAGGTTTATTCATGTCACTTTTTGCGACAAAACCCATTTCGAAGATCATCGCTGAGGCAGAAGAGACCGGCGAGCACACACTAAAAAAGGCACTGAGCGCATTTGATCTAACCGCACTTGGCATAGGTGCCATCATCGGTACTGGTATCTTTGTCCTTACCGGACAGGCCGCCGGTAAACATGCCGGTCCCGCAGTCGTCATCTCGATGATCCTGGCGGGCATCGTCAGCGCGTTTGCCGCGCTCTGCTATTCCGAATTTGCGTCGTCGATCCCGATCTCGGGTTCTGCATATGCTTATGGCTACGGCACGCTCGGTGAGTTTGTGGCCTGGATCATTGGCTGGGACCTGATCCTCGAATACGCTTTCGGGGCTGCCACGGTAGCCGTCGGCTGGTCGGGGTATGTGGTCAGCCTTCTGCGAGATACGCTTGGCATCAATTTTCCGATCGCGCTGAGTGCCGCACCGGGCAGCAAATTCATCTATGTCTCAGACGCGGTGTCTTCGAAACTGGCGAATGTTCCGATAGGCGATACGATACTCGATCCCGGGGCCGGTTTTAACCCGTACACGGATGCTTTGTCGCAGGCCGTGCAGAACTTAGGCGTCACGCCGCAGATCGAAACGGCCGTATTTAATCTTCCGGGATGCCTGATCGCTATTGCTGTGACGCTTCTGCTTATTCGCGGAATCAAGGAGTCGGCGAGCTTTAACTCGATCATCGTGATGGTAAAGGTCCTGGTCGTAGTGCTGTTCATCATAGCCGGCATAGGTTATGTGCACACGAGCAATCTCGGTGTTGGCTGTGCGGCCGGTAATCCATGCGCCGAATTCATGCCGTACGGCTTTAGCGGCGTGGTAACAGGAGCAGCCGTTATTTTCTTTGCTTATATTGGCTTTGACGCTGTGTCAACTGCGGCGCAGGAGTCTAAGAATCCGCAGCGGGACATGCCGATCGGCATTATGGGTTCGCTCGCGATCTGCACCGTCCTGTACATCCTAGTCGCGGGAATTATGGTCGGTCTGGTCGATTATCACTCGTTGACCAATGCTGCGGCACCTATCGCCGTCGCCATTGATGCGGCCCTACAGCAGGCGAAAGGGACGACGATGGGCACGGTCCTTTATGCTTTCCCGACGATCATCAAGGTCGGTGCGGTCCTCGGACTCAGTTCGACGATGGTCGTTATGACGATGGGCCAGCCGCGCATCTTCTACTCGATGTCGAAGGACGGCTTGCTGCCTGAGTGGGCGGCAAAAATCCATCCGAAATTCAGAACTCCGCACATAACGACCGCTATTACCGGAACGGTAGTCGCGATCCTGGCGGCGATAGCACCTATCTGGCTGCTCGGCGAATTGGTCAGTATCGGCACGCTGTTCGCGTTCGTGATCGTCGGTACGGGTATCATCATCCTTCGCGAGTCGAGTCCCTTGTTGAATCGCCCGTTCAAGGTCCCACTATCGCCGTTTGTCCCGATAGGCGCCGTTGTTTCGGCGGCCTATTTGATGAATAGTCTGCCGATCGACACCTGGATAAGATTGATCGACTGGATGGCGATCGGGTTGGTCGTTTATTTCGGATACAGTTATTTCCATAGCCACCTTGGAAAAACCGAAACGGCCGCCGAAACGGAAGCTGCGACGTCCTACAAACCGCCTGTCGCGGCCATCATCGGTATTCTCATTGTTATTGCGATGACGATCTGGCAGGTAACACAGCCATCGTCACGTCTGGGTATCGATCTGCATCCGGAAAAGCATGCGGCGGATAACATGGCGCTTAACCTTGCCATCAGGCTGTTTGCTTGGGTCCTGACCGGGGCACTGATTTATGTTTTGATGTACGGCAAGGGAAGTCGCTCTGCGGCGCGTGATCCAAAAACGCGATCGCTGGGACTTACTCTTTCGGTCGTAAATATAATTATTTGGACAATTGTGACGGTTTGGTATTTTATGTCCATCCACGGACGTTGAACCTGCCGACAAACGGCTAAGAAGAAAAGCGGCCATTTTACGGGCCGCTTTTTTATTCATTAAAGATCGGCGTAATACTCGTTCCAAATATCGATGTTAGTTGAAACGTCGAAGTTTTCGACGACATACGCTCGTCCGCGCCGTCGATGATCCTCGTACCGTTCCACAGGCATCCTAACTATCTCGTTGATCTTTTGTGCCATTGACTCCGGCGAATTGTCGGTCCAAAAACCGATGTGTTCCTGTTCCAGCGCTTCCCACGGCGATCCCTTTGACGCAAGAACCGGCGTGTTTTGAGCAAGAGATTCAAGCACGACAAGCCCGAAATTTTCAGTGTGCGACGCCATAAAGGTCCAATAGGCATCCGCAAAGAGTTTTTGCTTGGCTTCTCCCTCGACCGGGCCGATGAACTCGATCTTCTGACAGAGACCGAGATCTCTGGTAAGTTGTTTTAGGCTTTCGACGTACGACCTATCGCCAGTACCCGCGATCTTTAATACGAACTCGGAGTTGAAAAATTCTTTCGAGCCGGCGAGAGCCCTGATCAGGGAATCGATCGCCTTTTTTCGGTGAATGCGCCCGAGATAGAGAAGGTAATTTTTCGGCTCACGCTGGATGAGATCAGGTATCTCGATGTAGTTCGGGATCTGCACGACGCGAACGGGCCCGCTAAACTGCCGTTTGATGAATTCCGTTTCGGCGTCGCATGTCGAATGAAAAACGCAGCGTCGCGAGATCAGCGACCGGTAAACGCGAAGTATCGGCCATTTGCGCAAGCGCGAGTGCCGCAATCCGTAAGGGTCAAGCTCGCCACGCGCCGAAACTACAATTTTTTTTTAAGCACGCACGCGGCGAGAGTGGCAATGAAAGCGGTTGGAAAAAATATCGAGGACACATGCACCACATCCGCACTCGGGACCTTTCTGAGTGTGGCCAGCATCGCCCGGAACGGAAAGCGTAATGATCGGGTCTTTACGAAGGTGACACGGCCGCTCTCGTTTTCGGTCCACTCATTCCTCGCAACGTCAGGTGCGAGCCCCTTGTCGGTAGCGACAATGATGGGTTCAAACTTACTTTTATCGAGATATTTGGTCAGATAGTAGACCGAATTAGCCGGGCCGCCCGCCTGTGACGGGTAAAACACCTCGAGCGGAAAGAGGATCCTCATCGATTTAGAATCTATTTGTTTCAAGCGGCGCTGTCAAAACCGTCAAATGCCGCGACCCGGGCCAAAGGGCTCACGCAACGACGATCGATATTCGGATCAGGCAGTTCGCGACCGGCTTAAACGCCGGCTGCCAACCTATCTACTGCTGTTCTTCTCCGGGCTGCTGGTCGGGGACGTCTACCTTGGCGATCACATCCGGATACAGGACGATCTTGCCGTCGGTCTCCATCTTTTGCTTGGTCGCCGAGAGATAGTCGGTAAAGACCGAGTTGCGCTTTTGCTGGAGCATCTGCTCCGTCAGGTCATCACGCTGTTTGGCATAGTCGTCCATGCTGGCGTCCTGACGGTTTTTCACGCCGACAATGACCCAGTTGTCGCCAAGCTGGATCGGCGTTTTTGTAATGTCGCCAGTTTTCATGCCGAAGATCGTCTCCTCGAGCGCGTCGTTGGTCGTTGCCGACGGTCCTTGACCAAGCGGAGTACCAAGAATAAACGATTTCTGGTCCTGTGCCTTGAGACCTTTGGATGTCGCAAGAGCCGCGAGAGCGTCCGCATTGGCCGAGCCCGAAGCGATCTGATTGGCGATGTCCTGCACCTGGGCACGTGCTTTTTCGAGCTTAACGACCTCAACGATCTGGGCCTTGACCTCGTCGAAATCGGCATCGCGCGGCGGTTTCTGATCGATGAGCATCGGGATCGCAAAGCCCTCGGGCACGGGCGTTTTGTCACCGACATCCTGCGGGTTATTGAGGTCCTTGATGCCGTCTTCAAACTGCTGTGACACTCCGATCTTGTCGACATTGTCGCCAGGCTTTACGTAGGGAGTTTCGCGGACCATGTCGGCCACGCTCATATTCGCTTGAGACGCAAAATCAGAGGCGGTTTTCTGAGGATCCTTATTCTGCTTTAACTCGTCTGAGATCTTTGAGGCAAGGTCAGTAGCGGCGGCGTATGCTCGGCGGTTACGCAGACTGACGTCAAGCTCCTTTTTCGCGTCGTCGAACGATTTGGGTACCTCGTCGCCACGGCGAAGGATATAGATGCGCTTCTGATTGGTGCCGGGTATCGTATACGGAATCGGCTCCGTGACCTCACCCGGCTTCATTTTGAGTAGCCGCTGATATGGGTCATCAGGTTTATTTGGATTTTCGCGGACCGGGGCCGAAAGCTTGCCGCCGAGGACTGCTGTTGCCGGATTCTGTGATTCTCCCTTAGCCACATTCGCAAAGGTGTCTTCTGAGACGACCTCGCCGTCCTTTTTCAGCCGGGACTCGATTTCGGTTGCTTTTACCTGGGCC
>DASXPW010000035.1:0-3960 GCA_036493385.1 Pyrinomonadaceae bacterium | reverse complement strand
GAAGACGCCGAAGGATTTAAAGAGTCTGGACGCGTTTTACAGGCCTTGCGTCAGCTTGTCGACGCGGCAAATCGGGCCTCTGTCGTCATTTATGCGATGGATGCCCGCGGTCTTGTCTACACCGGATTGACAGCCGCTGACGATACGTCCGGCCGATCGTCCGATCAGATCGAATCGGAATTGAGCGATCGCCGATCTCAGCTTTTCGACACGCAGGACGGCCTGCGATATCTAGCCCAGCAGACCGGCGGGATCTCAATAATTAACTCAAACGATCTGAGCGGCGGCATCCGCCGGATACTCGATGATCAAAGCTATTATTTGATCGCTTATGTTCCCGACGAAGATACTTTCGATCCGAAAACGCACCGCTTCAATAAATTGCTTGTCAGAGTGTCGCGGCCGGGCGTGAAGGTCAGATATCGCAGCGGCTTTTTCGGCGTAAGCGACGAGAAAATGGAGACAGTTGCCGGACCGACCGGCCAGCAAAAACTGTTTAACGCGCTCACGTCGCCGTTTGCCGTCAATCAAGTTCCGCTGAGGATGAACGCATTATTCGCGACCGGCTCGGACGGCACGTCTTATGTGCGAACGCTGCTTCATATCAATCTCAGCGACATTAAATTTGATGATCAACCCGACAAGACCAAAAAAGCCGTAATCGACATCCTTGCCATCGTTTTTGGTGACAATGGCGCGGTCGTCGAACAGAGCGGCAAGACCTATACATTGACGTTTCAGCCTGAGGCTTACGCAAAATATCTCAAAGAAGGTCTCGTATACAACTACGCGATCCCGGTCAAAAAACCGGGCGCATATCAGCTCAGGCTCGCGATCCGCGACGTAGCGACCGACAAGGTCGGCTCCGCCAATCAGTTTGTCGAGGTGCCGAATCTGAAAAAAGATCGGCTTGTTCTATCCGGGATCGTACTGCAAAACCTCACGTTTGATGACTGGAAAAAACAGAGTACGGGCCAGGCGCTCGCTGGCGGCTCCACGGCATTGAGCGACACCTCTGCCCGACAGTTCAAGCGGGGAACGGTGTTGAACTACGGCCTCAGCATTTACAACAGTAAGCCTGGCTCGATCGAGGGCGGCAATGTTGAGTCGTTGATAAGAGTTTTCCGCGACGGCAAAATGATCTTCGAAGGCAAGCCGCAAAAGGTGCCAACCTTCGGACCGAAATCGCATGAGCTCCTGGGTTCGCTCGTGCTTGGCACCGAGATGGGCGCCGGCGATTATGTCTTGCAGGTTGTTGTGACGGACAGGCTTGCAAAGGAAAAATATAACTCGGCATCGCAATTCGTTCAGTTCGAGATAGTCGACTAGGAGCGGCCCGCGAATCACGCGAAAAAACACGAATAAAAGATCTTTTCATCGAAATGTCGACGCTAGAGGCCTTGGGAACCGCATCAGCGAGGTGCGCTCCAAGTGCAGACCACGCCGTAAACGGCATTGCCAGGCTCGAACAAAACCTACAATGGCCAGAACAGAGGCAGGAATATCATCGCAACGACAAACAATATCGCGGTCATGGGCAAGCCGACCTTTACATAATCGCGAAACTTATAACCGCCGGGACTCATCACGAGAATGTTCACAGCGTGACCGAGCGGCGTGACAAACGCCATTGAGCATGCGATGGCGATTCCCATCACCATCGAGCGCGGATTCGCGCCTGTTTGCTGAGCGACCTTAATGGCGATCGGGCCGATGACGGCCGCCGCGACGGCGCCATTTATCGCTTGTGTAAAGACCATTGTAAAGAGCATCATGCCGCCAAGAATCACGATCGGCCCATAACCCTCAAGCAGGCCATTGAACTTGCCCGCGATCAGCGCGGCGGCGTTCGTCTTTGTCAACGCCACGCCCATCGGCAGCATTCCGGCAACGAGAAAAACGCTCTTCCATCCGATCGCGGCATACGCCTGCTCGGTTGAGATTATCCCGGTCAGCATCATGACCAGCCCGCCGCCAAGCATTATCGGGCCGGTCAGGTCGGGAAAAATTACGGCGAAAATGAGCGTCGCGACAAAGATCATGATCGCCGCCAGGCCTTTATTCGGCACCGTGATCGCCGTCTCGCCTTTTGATACGAGCAGGATCATGTCGGGGTCGTCCGCCAGCACGGCGAGCTTGTCCCGTGTTCCCTGCAGCAGCAGCGCGTCGCCGAACTCGAGCTTGACGTCCGGCAACTCAAAGAAGATCTCCTCTTCTCCGCGCCAGATGGCCAGCACCGACATCCCGTACTTTTCGCGAAAGTGGGAATCCCGCAGCGTCTTCCCGATCAGTCGCGACCGTGGCGAGATCATCGCCTCAACGACCTCGACGATCTGAGATTCGAGATCGCTTTCCTTCCACTCGGGGGTCGGCAGGAACTCAACGTAGGGCTGGACGTCCCGCTTGCGAAATTCGGTCTCGTCGCCTTCCATCACAAGGATGTCGCGGCTGCGGATCGTCGTGTCGGGCGACAGTGCGAAGATGCGCTGCTCGTCACGCTCGATCGCGACGACACTAACGTCGAAATCCTCTCTCAAATGACATTCGGCGAGGGTCTTACCGATCAGGCTTGAGTCTTCGGGCAGCCGTGCCCTGAAAAGGCTTCGACCGAGCCCGTACGCCTCGACCAGGTCGCCAGCGCCCGCAACATTCGGTGCCTGCGTTCGCTCGACGGGCGAATCGGTCGGCAGCAGCTTTCGCCCGATAAATGTCATATACGCAATGCCCGCAATGATCACGATCAGGCCGACCGGCAGGAAGTCGGTGATACGATATCCGTCTACATTATCGTCGTGCAACAGCGAGTTTAGGACGATGTTCGCGGTAGTAAGCAGCGTTGCCATCCCGCCCAAGATCGTTCCGAATGCGAGTGGCATCAGCAATTTGGCCTTGCTGATCGAGACCTTTTTCGCCGCCCCCGAAACCGCCGGCAGCAAGACGGCAGCGGCGGCAATGTTGTTCATAAAGAGCGATAGAAACGCTCCCGTGACCATCACCGTTACGACCAGACGCGTTTCACCCTGGCCTCCGACTTTCAGCAAAACATTGCCGACTTGATCGGTAACGCCGCTGCGTTGCAAACCTTCGGTCAAAACGTAGATCGCGATGATCGTGATCACCGCCGATCGGCTAAATCCTGAAAATGCCTCCGCTGGCGTCAAAACGCCCGTTACACCCAAGGCTACGACCACAAGCAGCGCAACGAGATCCGACGGCAGCCTGTCCGTCAGAAAGAGGATCAGCGCCGCGGCGAGAATTACAAATGTTATTGTCAGCGAGGTGTCCATCGAGCGGGCGAAAGAGCTAGTGTAAACCTCTGCTATTCACCTTTCAACGGCAGGTCTGGTTGAACGCATCAATTCCTGATAAAGCCGTCTTGTCTCTGCGGCCGGCGCAATGCCGAGCTCAGCGGCCAATATGGCTTTTAACCCGTCAAATTGTTTCTTGACCGCGGCCGGTTTCGATTGGGCCGCGAGTACTTTCATCATCAACCGATGCATGTCCTCTCGGAAAGGGTCAGATCTCACAACGGTCTGCGCGTACTTGAGCGACGCCGACCAGCGTTTTTCGCTAAAGGCGAGCTTTGCCAGCGCCGACACTACGCGGTCAAATTGCTCCGCGTAGTACGCTCGTCTCTCTTCGGCCCAATCGTCATAAACGCCCGACATAAATTCCGCTTTGTAGATCTCAAATGCGGATTCAAGCGAGCGGCGAAACGTCTCGGTGTCCTTTCCCTTCTTCGCCGCCTCGGCGTCGGCGATCAGTCGGTCGAAATCCTCGGTGTCGATCGAGTACGACAACTCGGGGTTGAGCTGATAGTCACCTTCGCGAAAAACGATGAAGTTTTGCTTCAGCGACTGACGGCTGTTCAACGCCTTACGGATGTGCGAGATGGTCGGGTGGAAATTTTTTTCGACCGATGCCGGGTCCTCATCGGGCCAAAAGGCCTCGACCAGAACA
>DASXPW010000034.1:0-1786 GCA_036493385.1 Pyrinomonadaceae bacterium | reverse complement strand
ATCCATGTCTCGTCAACCAACAAACTTAGCGAAGCGCTGATCGTCACCGGTTTCCCTTACGATTTTAAGGAGAAGAGCGATTTCGCGCGGCATCTACATTCATTTCTGCTGGCGGCGCGCGGTGTAAGGCGCGACGGCTCGGCCGCGATCGATCTGGCCTACATCGCGTGCGGACGGTATGACGGCATGTGGGAAGAGGGCCTTAATCCCTGGGACATCGCTGCGGGAGTGCTGATGATAACTGAGGCCGGCGGCCGCGTTACAAATTATGACGGCACGCCTTTGAGCATCTATAATCCGCCGATATGCGTCTCAAACAGGCTGGTCCACGACGAAATGCTGGCTGTATTGACATAACCGCTTTGTGCTAACCTTGACTCTTCGCTAAAACCGCATTTATGACATGGTTTCGCCGGGACAAACCCAAGATCGAAGGCACCGATGACGATGAGGAACGCACCGTAAAAACGGAAGGTATCTTCGTTAAATGTCCCGAGTGCGACAACGCGCTTTACACACGAGAGCTGAATGAGTCGAATCAGGTTTGTACCCATTGCGACTATCATTTTCGATTTCCAGCGCGAGAGCGGCTCGAGCTTGTTTTCGACGACGGCAAGTTCGAAGAGCTAGATGCGGAGATCACATCGGCCGATCCGCTTGAGTTTGTAGATTCAAAGCCATATAAGGACCGTATCAAACAGGCGCAGGCGGCGTCGGGCCTGCCTGAGGCGATCATTTCCGGCAAGGGTACGATCAGCGGTCATCTCGTCTACGCCGGCGCGATGGATATGTCGTTTATCGGCGGCTCGATGGGGTCAGCCGTCGGTGAAAAGATAACGCGGCTGATCGAATATGCGCTTGAGAACAAAGGCGCCGTGATCATCTTTTCGGCGTCCGGCGGCGCCCGGATGCAGGAAGGAACTCTAAGCCTGATGCAGATGGGAAAGATCTCGGCCGCGCTGGCGCGTCTGCACGAAAAAGGGCTGCCGTTCATCTCGGTGCTGACCGATCCGACGACGGGCGGTGTCACGGCAAGTTTTGCGATGCTCGGGGACGTCATTCTGGCTGAGCCTAAAGCGCTGGTAGGGTTTGCGGGCCCGCGAGTTATCGAACAGACGATCAGGCAGAAATTACCGAAGGGATTTCAACGCAGCGAGTTTTTGCTTGAGCACGGCATGATCGATTTGGTCGTTGATCGACGAGAAATGCGGAATGCTATCATTCGCATGCTGGATTTTATGATGAAGGACCGGAAGGCGGCGTGAGACTTTTATGATCGATAATTTCGCAAAGCTATACGACCAGGGATTGACCAAACTGCGGACGGAAGTCGAAAAATATCCCGATGAGATAGCGCTCTGGAAAAAGGGCGGCAACATACCCAACTCGGCCGGCAATCTTGCGCTCCACCTGATCGGAAATCTGAATCACTTTTTCGGCGCGACGATCGGCGGTTCGGATTACGTTCGTGATCGCGAGAACGAGTTCGCGTCGAGCGAGGTTTCGATAGAGCAGCTATTGAATGAGATCGACACGGCAAAGGCGGTCGTTAAAGATGCGTTAGGAAAACTTGACGCCGACGATCTGGACAAAATTTATCCCGTACAATTTCAGAACGAAGACGTCTCGACCGAGTATGTGCTCGGTTACCTTTTAGGCCATCTCAACTATCATCTGGGCCAGATCGACTATCACCGCCGGTTGCTGGTTGGCGAAGAGACCGCGGCTAAAGCCTGATCGCCGTGACCGTGTAACCTCTCGCCCGCAGCAGACTGATAGCGCCATT
>DASXPW010000033.1:0-8642 GCA_036493385.1 Pyrinomonadaceae bacterium | reverse complement strand
CGTTCAAACAGTCGCAGGTCGACGACGTCCTGAAATCGATGGTCGTGCTCGATCTGGGTCACGGACACATCGGCGCCGTCAGCTATAACTCCTCCGAACCTATCGAGTCGCGAATGTCCGAAATTCCGTTTTCCGTGCAGGCCGTCTCCGGCGACGGTGGCGGCATCGGAGGCGTGCTCGCACAGCTTCAGGGAGCTAAGGTTGCGGTCACATCGACACGAGGCACGGCGGTCGGTTCGATACTTACCGTAGAAAAGAAACAGGTCAAGACCGATAAGGATATTCGTCAAACCAGCGTCCTGGTCATCGCTTCGGAGTCCGGCGAGATCTCCAGCTTCGACCTTAGCGAGGTCAAGAGCGTCAAGCTTCTTGACGAAGGGACCCGCCGCGACCTGAACGAATTTGCCAGCGCAACCGCGTCAGCCCGCCGTCTCGATGCCAAGACAATCAGTGTCACCTCGCAGGGCACCGGACAGCGTGAAATGGTCGTCAGTTACACGATCGCGGCCCCGATCTGGAAAACGACGTATCGCGTCGTGTTGGACAAAGCCGGAAAACCGTTTTTTCAGGGCTGGGCCATCGTCGACAACGTCAGCGACGAGGATTGGAACAATGTAAAGCTCTCGCTCGTTTCAGGCTCACCGGTCTCGTTCATCCAGCCGCTTCAAAAGCCGCTCTATCGATACCGTCCGGTGATCGAGATGCCAAAGGACCTGAACCTCGAGCCGCAAGTTTACGAACCGCAAGGCACCGGGACAGGATACGGTTCGGGAAACGGCTCAGGTGACTCGGAGGTCTCAGGGACCGTCACCGACGTGAGCGGAGCGGTTGTACCCAACGCCCGAGTCACGATCACAAATACGGTTACCGGAGCGTCGTATTCGACCACGACGGACAGCGACGGTGAATTTTCCAAAGACGGTCTGACCAATGGGACGTTTTCGGTTACTGTCGACTACAGCGGATTTAAGCGAATGATAGTGCAGGGTGTTCGGCTCGGCTCGAATATTCACATTCGACTTGAGGCGGGCAGCGTCTCTGATGCAGTCACAATAACGAGTCGAGACGTTGAAGATCTGCCGATCAACGGCCGTGGTGCCAGTCTCGGGCTACTTGCCATGCAGCCTGGACTCGTCAGAGACGAGGAACAAAGGAAAACCACCGTCAGCGAAGCGCTACTCAGCGGCCAGACCGGACTCCAAACCGCTGCATCGGGTGAAGAGGTCGGCGACCTGTTCGAATACAACATTGAACAGCCCGTTACGGTGACACGTGACCACTCGGCATTGATCCCGATCATTCAGACGAACATGGATGGCGAGCGGGTCGCGATCTATAACGAATCGGTGCGGCAAGACAGGCCGTTCAGCGGCGTAATGCTGAAAAACAATACCGATCTGACGCTCGAAAGCGGCAGCATGACGGTCCTTGACGGCGATGCCTATGCCGGCGAAGCCCTGATGGAACGGCTCAAGCCGAAAGAAGAACGCCTCATCTCATTCGCGCTCGACCTTGGCACGCACATTAACGTGAGACAAAAGGCGGACCGCCAGCCGGCACGGATCGTAAAGGTCGTAAACGGTATCCTGCAAGTCCACTATTTCCAGGCGGAGCAGCGGACCTATGAGATCGCGAACCAGACTGACAAACCCAAGACGCTCTATATCGAGTTTCCGATCAGGCGAGACTGGCAGTTTACAGCGGACTCGATCAAGCCGTCTGACACGACGCAGAGAGTTTATCGGTTCCGGGTCGAGCTTAAGCCTTCGGAAAATCGCCAGATCACGATCGGGCTTCAGCACCCGCTGGTGGACCAGTACCAGGTCGCATCGTTGACGCGCAATGATCTGGAACTGTTTGTGTCGCGAAAATATATCGACCAGGACGGTCGGGCAAAGCTCGAACAGATCATGGACCTGCGGCAAAAGATCGGCGACGTTCAGCAGCGGTTAAGTGCCCTTTACAACGAACGCCAGGGGATCGAGGCCGACCAGAAACGATATCGCGAAAATATCGAGTCGCTGTCAAAAACGCCGGAGGCCAAAACTCTGATCGAGCGCTATATTGCCAAAGCCAACGATCAGGAAACGCGTCTCGAGGAAATGGAGAAGCAGCGAAAGTCGTTCGAGCAGGAGCGTGACCAGCTTTCAGGTCAGCTCGGCACGGCAATCAGTGGTTTTGAGATGAAGGACCAGGCGCTTTCGCAGGTCTCGACAAACGATTCGACGCAATGAGTGAGTCGGGGTGTGATCGGCTAAACTTTTACGTAAATTCCCTTGCGGTAAAGGAGCCACATTAGGAAGAGGAAGAAAAGGATGAAGCAGATCGCGTAGGCGAGCGAGGCATTGATCGGCTGAAACAGCGCGAGGAAAATATTGTCAACAAGCCATCGTTGAACGGAGATGCCCTTCCCTTCCGGTGTGTAGGCGACTCGGAAGCCGGACATCATTCGTGCAAAGAGGCCTGAGAAAACAAACAATGCGAGCGCGTTGGCGCCAAAGATCATAAACGGCTTTGCCCAACGGCGATAGCCCTTTATATCGATGAGCCAATAGCAGCAGCCAAAGGTGAAAAGCGCGAGAGCGGTTGTCACCAGCACGTACGAGCTGGTCCAGAGCGATTTGTTGAACGGGAAAAAGAAGTTCCAGATCCAGGAGATCGCGAACAGGACGACGGCAAAGAAGAACATGCCGGAAACCTTTTCAAAGGGTGAAGGACGAGGGATGAGGGATGAGGATCGATCGGCAGAAATGTCTTCCGTGCTCCGGTTTTCCGTCTTCATCCCTCCGCCCTCATCCCTTCGCTGGAGCCACGTTCCGGTCAGAATGCCCGAGATGGTCGTCACGATCGCCGGGATCGTCGAAAGGATCCCTTCAGGGTCGAAGACCTTGCTGACGCGCCACATATGCGGCTGACCAATGATCATCCGGTCGACATAGGCGGCGAGGTTGCATGCCTTGTCAGTGATAGTCGTAACGTCGCAGCCTGGCACGGGAATCGTCGTCATTATCAACCAATATCCGACGAGCAACGCGAGCGAGATGTAGACCTGCTGTTTCCAGTTCGTGTGCAGAAAGATCAGCGAGGTGACGAGATAGCAAACGGCGATACGCTGAAGTACGCCCATCACGCGCATCATGCTGAAATCGTAAAAGACCACGTTATATCCGGCGAGCTTCATTCCGATGATGCCGACGACCGCAACACCGCCAAGTATCGCGGCAACTTTGAAATTGCGAAGCAATAGAAAAAGCAGCGACGCCGCAAAAACAAGCCAGATGATCAGCTTTAGCGGGTCGGGCGCGTCGGTCGATTGAAACTGGAAGAACGGCAGAACCGAAACAGCAAGGCCGAGCAGATAGATCGAGAGGGCGCGTGTAACGATCTTAGTGTAAATACCGGCGCCGAAAGACCCAGGGTTGTCGCCATCGCTCCGTGCTTTAACCCTCTTGCCGAGGGAGATCGAGATCGCGACGCCGACAATGAATAAAAAGAACGGGAAGATCCAGTCGGTGGGTGTAAGGCCGTTCCATTCGGCGTGATCGAGCGGCCAGTAAACCGGTGAAGTGCCGGGATTGTTGACGAGCACCATTCCCGCGATGGTCAGTCCGCGGAATACGTCGAGTGAGATCAGGCGATCGGGTTTTTCGGCCACAATAAGATTCAGTGAATAGTTAATAGTTCACGATGGTTAGTCAACATGCGCAGAACTGATCACTGCTCACTATGAACGCGATTGTAACTCAAAGTCGGATAAAAATCTGCTTGCGGTAGAGCAGCCACATCAGAAAAAGCCAAACGAGGACCGTGCAGATCGCCATTGCAAGGGACGCGTTTATCGGCGTCGCCCAAGTGAGAAAGACGTTATTGAATATCCAATCCTGCAGCGCGATGGGTCTGCCCTCATGTCCGTTGACGCGGATGACAGAGAGCGCGACCGCGAGAAACTCAGAGCCGATGTACAACGCGATCGCGTTGGCGCCGAAAATGATAAATGGATTTGCCCATGCGGTATATTTTTTTATATCGATCAGCCAGTAGCACGCCCCGAGAAAACACAGCGCCAGCCCGGTAGTGAAGACGACATACGAGCTGGTCCAGAGACGCTTATTGATCGGAAACCAAAAGCTCCAGATCCAGCCGACAGCGACAAGAACCACGCCGAAAAAGAAAATTCCGGAGACGGTTGCGTTTTGAGTACCAACTTTAGTTGGCTGCGCGTCGGCGACTGCATGCTGAAGCATGGACTCAGAGCGCGAAATCCAGGTGCCGCAAAGCATGCCGGCGATGGTCGTCGCGATGGCAGGGATCGTGCTCAGCAGTCCCTCGGGATCGTATACTTTTGACTGCTGCCACATATGATTCTCGCCAAATATCGATCGGTCAATGTAGGCAGCGAGATTACAGGGTTTGAGATCTACCGATGTCGTGAGGCAGCCCGGCACATTGATGAATGTCATCAGAAACCAATAGATGATCAACAACCCGATCGCGATGATGAGCTGTTGCCGCCAATCCGCGTGCAGGAATAAGATCGATGCGACGAGGTAGCAGATCGCTATCCGCTGCAAGACGCCCATGATGCGGATCATGCCCGGATCGAGCCATTCGCCTTTTGCGAAATCGTAAAATGGAAATGTGTTGAGGATCAGACCTATAACAAAGATCAGCACGGCACGGCGGAATATCTTCAGATAGAGACCGCGTTTGGGCGTATTGGCATTGACACGTTTACCGAGCGAAAACGTGATCGCGACGCCGACTATGAATAAGAAGAATGGAAAAACAAGATCGGTCGGTGTCCAGCCGTTCCATTCGGCATGGTCGAGCGGGGGATAGATCGCGTCCCACGACCCCGGATTGTTGACCAACACCATCCCCGCGATACTGATGCCGCGAAAAGCATCGAGAGAGATCAGTCGCTGGTTTGTTGCCTCCGGCATGACTACTTTCTAAAATAGTCTTCTCCGGAATAACTGAAAACTGAAAACTAAGAACTGAAAATGGATTTTAGTTATCGCTTATTACTTTTCAGTTTTCACTTACGTCGGATGTCTCCTGTCTACCAACCTTCTCTGTCGCGAAGGCGCGTGATATGCGCGGTGTGATGGCGCGAGTGCCAGGCGTACATCGCGAGCGCGGCGTTCAGCGTCCATTTGCCGGTTTCGGGATGATTGAATTCGCGTTGAAAATCGGCGTCCGACATGGTATCCAGCAAGGTCGCCCATCGTTGATGAAGGCCGTCTATCAGCGAGAGCGATACATCGACAGGCAGCTTGCTGTCGGCAAGCTCGGCCCACCGCGCTTCCTCATACGGGGTGATCGTCGGCGTGTCTTCGGTCAAGGCGAGCTTGAACCGGCACATGCTGTTCAGATGGCTGTCGGCAATATGATGAACGGTCTGTCGAACGCTCCAGCCGCCCGGGCGATAAGGCCTGTCGAGCTGAGTTTCGGTCAAGCCGTCAACGGCCGCGGCGATGTTCCTGGGCAGATCTGCGATCGTCTGAACGAACTCGGCGCGCCGAGCGGGGCCGATCGTCGAGCGGTCAAATTTCCCGACGGGATAACGAAGACCCTCTGCTATTGCTTCTGTGCTCATAAAAATCTATTACGCCGCCAGCGGCGTTGCGGACGAGGCGTCCGCGTTTCGGCTATTCGCCGCCGTAATAATTTTCAAACCGCGTAAATTCTTTAAGGAACGCTAATTTTACGGTGCCGGTCGGGCCATTGCGCTGTTTGGCGATGATCAACTCGGCCATGCCTTTATTTTCGTCTGTTTCGTGATAATAATCTTCGCGATAGATGAACGCAACGACGTCGGCGTCCTGCTCGATCGAGCCCGATTCGCGCAGGTCAGACATCAAAGGCTTTGGCGGATTGCGCGCCTCGGGAGCACGTGAAAGCTGCGACAGGGCGACGACCGGGACGTTCAACTCTTTTGCCAGCCCTTTAAGCTCACGCGAGATCTGCGAAACCTCCTGCTGGCGATTCTCATTACGCCGACTGCCACCGCTCATAAGCTGAAGATAATCGACAACGATGAGATCGAGCCGCTTCTGCTCGGCCGCGAGGCGACGTGCCTTGGCACGCATTTCGAGGACCGATAGACCGGCCGTGTCGTCGATGTATATTTTTGCCCGCGAAATCGATTCGATGCCGCCGGCAAGACGCGTCCATTCCTCACGCATAAGGTGACCGGTGCGGAAACGGTGAGCATCGATGCGGGCCTCGGAGGCTAGCATGCGCATGACAAGCTGCTCTTTGGACATTTCGAGCGAGAAGACGGCCACGACGGCGTTTTCGTGGATCGCGGCATTCTGCGCGATGTTCAGGCACAGGGCCGTCTTGCCCATCGACGGACGTGCCGCGACGATGATCAGGTCTGTCCGTTGCAGACCTGACGTTCGCGCGTCGAACTCGCGAAAGCCTGTCGCGAGGCCGGTCAGCGCGTGTGATTCGCCATGGGCAAGTTCGGTGACCTTTTGCAGAACATCGCGCGCGATGGGCTCAACATGAAAAAATCCCTTTCTTGTTCTTTCCTCGGCCAAGGAGAAAACCATTTGTTCGGCGCGGTCGAGAATTACCGCCGCGTCATCCTCTTCCGCCAACGCTTCGCTCGTGATCTGGTTACAAGTGCGGATGAGCGAACGGACGACCGACTTGTCTTTGACGACACGAACATACTCTTCAAGGTTGGAAAAGTGCGGCAGGCCGTAGGTCAGATTTGCGATGGTCGAGATGCCGCCGATGGCCTCGACGGGCCCGTCCTTTTTCATCTCTTCGATGATCAGGATCGGGTCGATCTGTTTTGCTTTCTCAAAAAGGGAGATCATCGCGTTGTACACGCGACGATTGAGCGGCGAATAAAAATCTTCGGGCTTTAGGTGCTCGACGGCCTGCGTTATCAGGGCGTTGTCGAGTAGTACGGCGCCAAGGATCACGCGCTCAGAGTCCTCACTGCTTGGCAGCGGCCGTTCGAGATATTGTTCACGCCGAGCGTCAGGAAAGGGTGATGCCATCGTTTATTTCGAGGTAAGACAGAAACAAAACGGAATGAAGAAATTCTTCATCGATATTACACGGAATCAGCGTGTGGCGCCAAAACTTTTCCGGAAATTTTCTACTAAAAATTATCCACATGTGGAAAAGAAAAGAGGCGGACCATCGCCCGCCTCGATACTGTTCGATCTCAAGCCGTTCTTATTCGGCGGCGGCCCCTTCTGCGGGCGCCTCAACGGCGTCCGCTTCCGTTGAGCCAGACTCCTCAGCATCCTTCTTCTTCGCGCTTCGGCGGGTTTTCTTTTCCGCCTTCGGCTCTTCGACAGCTTCTTCGCCGCCGATGGCCGTGACATGAACCGGAACGTCGAGAAGGACCTCGCGATGCAGCCGAACTTTCACGGTGTAGTCGCCCGTTTCCTTGATCGGCTGACGGAGAATGACTTTGCGTCGGTCGACCTCATATCCCTTCTCGCGAAGAGCCTCCGCAATGTCCATTGAGGTGACCGAACCGAACAACGTGCCCTGCTCGCCGGCCTGGCGTTCAAAGTTGAGCTCGATGACACCCATCTGATCTTTCTGGGCCTCCGCCGTCGCCTTTTCGACAGCAGCCTTTTTGAGAAGAGCCGCGCGCTCCTGCTCGATCTGCTTCAGGTTTCCCTTCGTTGCGAGCGAAGCCAAGCCCTTTGGTAGCAAATAGTTACGGGCATACCCCGCCTTTACCTTAACGATCTCGCCGCGGCCGCCAAGCTCGTCGATATCTTCACGCAATAAAATAGTAGTGCTTGCCATAAACTCCTCGTACGACAGGCTGTGAGCCCGTCGATATGAACAGGCTAACAGCCTGTTCTACTTAGTCCGCCACAAACGGCAGCATCGCCATTGAGCGGGCGCGTTTGATCGCCTTGGCGATGCGGCGCTGGTCTTTTGCCGAAATGCCTGAGATACGTCGCGGCATGATCTTTCCGCGCTCCGGCACGAACTGCCGAAGGTAATCGATGTCTTTCCAGTCGACATATTCCGGCACGACCTGTCTCGGGCGGCGCCGTTGGTACCGCCGCGGGCGATCGCCGATCACGTCTTCGCCGACATCAAGGCCACGCTCATCCAAAATTTCCATTTCTTTCTCTGCCATATTCTTTTACCTCTCGACGCGCGTTAAGCCTCGGCCGGCGCCTCCTCGGGAGCCTGTCTGAATTTCGTTCTCTTAGCGGCGCGTGCTTCACGTTTCTCACGGCGCCTGGTTGCTGCCTTGCGGTCCTCGTCAACGCGAACGGTGATATATCGTAAGATCATATCGTTGACGCGCATGCGGCGTTCAAGCTCGGCGATCTCCTGGCCGCTGCCTTCGATCTCGAAAAGGACATAGTATCCGTCTTCCTTTTTCTGGATCGAATAGGCGAGCCGCCTGATACCGACATCGTCCATTCGAACGACGGTTCCGCCCTCTTTCTCGACCAGCTTTCCGACAGCTTCGTTGAGCTTTCCGATCGTCTCAACCGGAGTGTCCGGATTAACGATATACATCACTTCATAAGTTCTATTTGCCACTTCTTAACTCTCCTTTTGGCTTTCAACCTCATTCGCTCTTGAATGAAGTAAGGTTTCCTAATTAAATCTCGCCATCGCCTTTTCAGTGCCGTCGC
>DASXPW010000032.1:0-12765 GCA_036493385.1 Pyrinomonadaceae bacterium | reverse complement strand
CCGCATGCGGGCGGACAGATATGGCGTGCTTCAAAGGGCAAGATCGGCGATCGGACCGCGCGACGGCTGATTGGCGAGATCGAAAATTTGCAGGTCAAATTTCTATATGGCGCGCAGGTTTTCGATGCGACGGCGGACAACTGTCTTCTTGCGGAGACGCACGATGGCGCCGTTGAGATCGTTTACGAGAAATTGATCATCGCGGCCGGCGCCCGCGAACGATTTCTTCCGTTTCCCGGATGGACACTGCCCGGAGTCTATGGCGCCGGCGGTCTGCAGGCCCTTGTGAAAGCCGGTCTCAATGTTCGCGGAAAACGGATCGTCGTCGCGGGTACGGGTGCCTTGCTTTTGGCCGTCGCTGCATATCTTAGATCACGCGGAGCGAAAGTTTTAGCGATCGCCGAGCAAGCTTCTCCCGCAAAGATTCGTCGCTTTGCGATTAGCCTTTCGCGATCACCGGCAAAGATCGCTCAGGCGGTAATACTGAGGTCCAAACTTATCGGCGTGCCATATCTGACCGATTGCTGGATAACCTCCGCATACGGCGAGGACCGAATCAAGCAGGTCGAGCTGACGAGAAACGGCCGATCTTGGTCGCTCGACTGTGACATGCTCGCTTGCGGATTTCATCTCGTGCCGAATACAGAGCTTGCGGACCTTATCGGATGCAAGATTAAGGACTTCCTTGTAGTAACCGACGAATATCAGCAAACGTCAAAACCGAACATTTACTGCGCAGGTGAACCGACAGGCATCGCAGGTGTCGAAGCAGCGCTTGTCGAGGGCACGATCGCCGGTCTGGCGGCCACAGGCAAATCCGTTGATGCAGAAAGATCCTTCAGAAAACGCGAACGGACCCGCGCATTCGGCGATCTGCTCGACGAGACCTTTGCATTAAGGGATGACCTCAAATTGCTGCCAAAAGCCGATACCATCGTCTGTCGCTGCGAAGATGTCGAATTTTCGCGGTTGCAAACATTCGCCAGTTTCCGCGAGGCCAAGCTTCAAACCCGATGCGGCATGGGCCCGTGCCAGGGGCGCATTTGCGGTGCGGCGACGCAATTTCTTTTTGGCTGGGAGCCGCCCGGTGTGCGGCCGCCGATCTTTCCGGTTAAAATGGAGCACCTATGAAGATTGAATGGAAGGGCGTGATGCCTGCCATAACAACCTGTTTTCGCGAGGACCTTGAGATCGATCACGAATTCACGGCGCGACATGTTGGCTGGCTTGTCGACAACGGCTGCGCAGGCATCGTCGCCAACGGCAGTCTGGGCGAAGGGGGCGCGTTATCGCTCGACGAGAAACGCGCGCTCTGGCGAACTTGCGTCGACACCGCTGGCTCACGTGTACCCGTAATTGCCGCAGTCGCATCAATGACAACGGCCGACGCTGCGCGTCAGGCACAGGAAGCCGAAGCGTCAGGCTGCAGCGGATTGATGGTCCTGCCACCGTACGTATATCACGGCGACTGGCGGGAAATGAAAGCGCACGTCACGACGGTCATCCGAGCGACGTCGCTTTCCTGCATGCTCTACAACAACCCTGTCGCTTACGGCACGGACTTCCTGCCGGAGCAGATAAGGGAGCTTGCTGATCAATTGCCAAATTTGAATTCAGTCAAAGAGTCGAGCACCGACATTCGCCGCGTAACTGCCATTCGTGCCGTCTGCGGTGACAGACTTGCCATTTTGGTCGGTGTCGATGACGCGATCGTCGAAGGAATTGGCGCGGGTGCCGTCGGGTGGATCGCCGGCCTTGTGAACGCGCTTCCAAAAGAGTCGGTTGACCTGTTCAATTTTGCGATGAGCGGCGAAAACGAAAAGGCACGCAAGCTTTACGAGTGGTTTCTGCCGCTCCTGCGTCTCGACACGGTTCCAAAGTTTGTCCAACTTATAAAGCTCGCGCAAGAAAGGGTTGGCATGGGCAGCGCTCGAGTCCGGCCGCCGCGTCTCGAACTTGCCGGAGCTGAGCTGGAACAGACCCTTGGACTTATCGGTCAAACTTTGGCAAAAAGGACGCGGGAAAGCGCCGAGGCGTCAGCTTAGTTGACTTCGCCGCCGAGGTCCCGTTACGAACCCGATGCTTCCTCTCGTCATTGTTAACCCTAACTCAGCTTCGGGCGCGACGCGAGAACGCTGGTCCGGCATCGCCAGCGACATCCGGACACACTTTGGACCGTTCAATGTCGCGTTCACCAAGTCGCGCGGCGACGGCGTCAATCTTGCCCGCCGCGGAGTCGAGAGCGGACGGCGTTTTATCATCGCATGTGGCGGCGACGGGACGATCAACGAGGTCGCGAACGGCATTCTCGAAACTGGTGAAGATGTCGAGCTAGGCGTTCTGCCGTCCGGCACAGGCGGCGATTTCAGGCGCTCGATCGATGTTCCCCAGGGTACCCGCGAGGCAGCCCGGGCACTCAAGACCGGCGACACAAAGCGGATCGATGTCGGCCGAGTTACATTTCATGACCACGAAGGCCGCGAACTCTCGCGATATTTTCTGAACGTCTCCTCGGTCGGTCTCGCCGCCTCTATCATCGAGCGGGTCAAAACGAGTTCACCAGCCAACTGGCTCCCGATCCAAAGCCTACGCGGCAAGGCAAGCTTTGCTCTGTCGACGCTGCAGGCAGTATTTGGAATTGAGTATGCGACCGTCCGCGTTCGCATTGACGACTCTGAAGAACGGAGCCTCAACACGATCAATTTCTGCGTCGCCAACGCTCGTTATTTTGGCGGCGGCATGATGATCGCGCCGGAGGCGAAACTCGACGATGGCCTCTTCGATGTGGTCAACATCGGCGATCTGGGTACCCTTAGGGTCCTGCTCAATGCACACAAACTTTACTGGGGAACTCACATCAACCTGCCCGAGGTCCGCGTCCGACGTGCCCGCCGCATCGAGATCAGCGCGGCCGATTCAGATCGTGATATCCATCTCGAAACCGACGGCGAGCTGCCAGGGCGTTTACCGGCCATTTACGAGATCGTACCTAAGGCCCTCAGCCTCCGCGTCCCGGTTTAAAACTTGCTTTTGCGTTACGCGATTTAATACACTTCTTCAAACTAATTGCCGAGGCCGTTATGCTAAGTAACGGCGCGGGGGAACCAGCCGTCTAGCCGTTTTAGACCGGGGCGAATCTGATAAGTTTCAGAAGAAGACTTCTTCGCTTCCAGCCCGACAGCTAACCTTGCAGGCGATAACGAAGAAGGACGCCTCGTGCGACTGTTTCAAAAGGTTGCCGGAGTCTTGTGCTTCGCGGCCTTTTTGGTTTTGGAATGAAGAAAGTCTGTCCAATATTGGCGCTCATCGCGGTGTTATGCCTGGCCGCGTGTTTACCTGGTCCGACAACTGGCAACGGCCAGGGCATGGTCATTACTCTCTATGGCTTCTCGATCATGAAGGAGCCGCTTGAAAAGGCCATTTTCCCTGCCTTTGCCGCGAAATGGAGAGCGGAGCACGGCGTCAATGTCAGCTTCATCACGTCATTTGCCGGTTCTGAGACAGTCACAAACCAGATCTTGCAGGGTGCACCGGCAGATGTAGCGATTCTCGCTATCGAACGCGATGCCGATAAGCTCGTTCAGGGGGGCGCGACAAATGACGACTGGCGGTCGCGGCCCAACAAAGGGATCGTCAACAAAACGCCATTCATAATTCTGGTCCGTAAGGGAAATCCGAAGCAAATAAATGACTTTCCGGACCTTGCTAAACCGGGCGTTCAACTGATCCATCCCGATCCGACCAGTTCGGGCGGCGCTCAATGGTCGATACTCGCGATCTATGGTTCCGAACTTGAAAAATCACGGTTGGAAACCGGAACGGCCGACCCCGCCCGGGCTCAAAATTTACTCGCGTCGATATGGCGCAACGTGATCTCGACGCCCGGGTCCGCGCGTGAGGCGCGAACCGGCTTCGAGACCGGATACGCCGATGCATTGGTCACGTATGAATTGGAAGGACTGTCAATGAAACAGGCTGGCGAGCCGTTCGACACCGTCGTTCCAAAAGCGACGATCTACAGCGAGCACCCGGCCGTGATGATCGACCGAAACATGTCCGCCGATAAGCGGCCTGCGGTTGAAGCATTTCTGAATTACCTCTGGTCGGACGAGGCCCAACAGGCCTTCGTCAAATATTATTTCCGCTCGATAACGAACGAAGCGTTTAACGACGCGAATCCTGAACTCGCAAAGATCGAGATGCCGTTTACCGTGCAGCTTTTCGGCGGATGGGAGCATGCGTATCCTGACGTCATTCAAAATATCTTCGTCAGCCAGATCAAAAGCAGATAGCCGATGAGCGCAAACGTCTCAGGAGTAAAACACACGCGCGGTTTTGACGTTATCAAACCGCTGAGCATCGGCGTCATGGTCGCCGTTATGCTGCCGCTCGTTTTGCTTCCGCTTGCGTCCGTTTTTATCTTCGGCACGAGCAAGGGACTAGCGAGTTTTTGGTATGCCCTGGTCGAACCTGAGGCGATATTTGCCCTGAAACTCTCGTTTGTAACCAGCTTTTGGGCGACGCTTTTTAACATTATTTTCGGCCTGTTTGCTGCTTATATCTTATCGCGATACACATTCTGGGGCAGAAACGCGATAATCGTCGTCATTTCGATACCAACGGCGATCCCGACGGCCGTCGCAGGCTTTGCGCTGCTGTTATTATGGGGACCGTATGGGCTGCTTGGCCGATTTTTGCCGCCTGATATGCAGATAATGTTCACGCCGTATGCGATCATCCTTGCGAATATCTTTGTGACGTTTCCGCTCGCGTTCGGCGTGATCATGCCGGTGCTTGAGACGATGAGCCGCTCGTTGGAAGAAGCCTCGGCTACGATGGGGGCATCGCGGTGGCAAACATTCTGGTACGTGACGCTGCCGAGCCTGCGAGGTGCGATCGTCGGCGGCGCTTTACTGACATTTGCTCGCGCCGTAGGCGAGTTTGGCTCGACGATCCTGGTTTCCGGCAATCTTGCGGGTAGGACGCAGACCGCGCCGCTCTATATCTTTTCGAAATTCAACGAGGGCCAAGTCGAGGCGGCAAATGCCGTCGCGATCGTGCTGGCGCTCTTTTCATTCGTAATTTTCAGCGTGCTTTTCTTTGCCCGCGACTGGCTGGAGGCCGACTAGCGTATGTTCGAATTGCACGAAGGCGGAGCGGTCCAGGTTGTCGCCGTCAGCAAACATTTTGGCGGAGCGACCGTTCTCGACAATATAAATTTCGACGTCGAGCAGGGCGAGATCGTCGTGCTGCTCGGAGCCTCGGGCAGCGGAAAAACAACTATTCTGCGTATTATCGCCGGGCTGGAAATGCCCGACCTCGGCAGCATTTTGCTTCACGGCAAAGACGTCACCCAACTGCCCGCACGCGAGCGCGGGACGGGCGTTATATTTCAAAACTATGCACTTTTTCCAAAAATGACCGTCGCGAAAAATATCGGATATGGTCTTGGATTGCGGCGGCGGCCGCGAAAGGACATCCGCAAAAAGATCGACGAGCTGATCGAGCTTGTCCATCTGGAGGAGCATCGCGACAAATTTCCGTCACAGCTATCGGGAGGCCAGCAGCAGCGTGTCGCTATCGCACGAGCGTTGGCATACGAACCCGAAGTTCTGCTTTTTGACGAGCCATTCGGCGCCCTGGACGCGCAAATACGCACGCGTTTGAGAAAAGAGATCCGCGAGCTGTTAAAGAAGATCAACGTGCCCTCGATATTTATAACGCACGATCAGGAAGAGGCGCTTGAGTTGGCCGATCGCATTGCCGTTCTGCATGAAGGCGTCATCGAACAGATCGCGACACCTTTTGAGGTTTACATGCAGCCGGAGACCGAGTATGTCGCGACGTTTCTCGGAGCTGCTAACATCATTCCGGGCTATATCGATCACCGCTGTTTCCGCTGCGAGGACATTTCGATCGATCTCGAGGACGATATGCGTTTGCCGACCGGCCAAGCGGCAAAGCTGGTCGTGCGGCCCGAGGACGTTTTTCTTCGCAAGGCCGAAAATCTGACGCAAAAATACCAGCCTTTGACCGACGGCATCATCGACGAGGTCAGCTTTGTCGGCGCGTTTGAGCGGATCGCGGTCCGGCTTGCGTTTATACGCGATAAACCACTGATCGTTACGAGACCTAAGACCGAAACGGCAGTGTTCCCGCTTACTGTCGGCCAGAAAGTGCCCGTCGGCGTTGTCCGATTTCGCGTTTTGTCCGACAATAGGCGCGAACCCTTGGCTCGTTCATCAACAGCCCGAAAATAATGTCCGACACTTTCCTCAAGCGGCTCGTCGACTCGTTTGGATCGCGCCCTGAAAACGTTGCGATGCGAATCGTCGGCGACGAGTCTGAAATTTACACGTTCGGACGCACGCTCGAAATGGTCCGCTCGATCGCATTCCGACTCGAGCTCGAGGACGTTGCATTCGGCGACCGCGTCGCGCTGATCGGCGAGAATCATCCTTCATGGGCCATCGCCTATCTCGGCGTCCTTTACCGCGGCGCTGTTGTCGTGCCGATGGACCCGCACGGCGAAACGGCAACGCTGGCAAATTTCCTGGAAAACTCCGAAGCAAAACTCGTATTCGTCGGCTCTGAGACGCTCAACAAATTCGATGAGGTTCTACAGGAAAGCGGACGTGAAATTCCATCGGTTGTTTGGTCCATTTCAGCGAATGCAGACGATCGGTTTGCAGACTGGTCATCAACTCCATTCCCTGAAAGCTTTGCATCCCAAATTCCGAGCTCCGACTCCGACGACATCGCTCTACTGATGTATACGAGCGGCACCACTGGCACGCCCAAGGGCGTTCCGCTCACGCACGGCAATATTCTGGCGGAGTTAGACGGGATAAATGAGATGCTTCACCTGTCTGACAAGGAAAAGATCCTTAGCCTCTTACCGCTGTTTCACGCCTATCTGCAGATCGTGAATCTCTGGGTCTCGTCCACGTTTGGCTGCGAAGTCGGATATCTAAAAGAGCTGTCACCCGCCGCGCTGGCCGAAGCGATGAACGAGTTCAAGCCAACGATCCTTACGACAGTTCCGCGCCTGTGGTATCTGTTTCACAAAAAGATCTTCGATACGGTCAAATCCAAGCCATTGCCGGTCCGTACGCTCTTTCGAGGGATGCTTGCACTCAACGGTTTTACTCGCGAGACGCTGAACTTAAATTTGGGCCGGAAATTGTTCGGGAAGGTTCACGAATCATTCGGTGGGCACTTGCGCCTGGCGGTCTCGGCCGGCTCGCGTTTTGATGAAACGGTCGCGCGGGATTTTCACAAGCTCGGATTCACGATCCTGCAGGGCTACGGCTTGACCGAGACCAGCGGTGCTGCGACGGGGACCTACGAAACCGACAACGTAGTCGGTTCAGTTGGCAAACCCCTAAAGGGCACCGAGATCAAATTAGATGAGCCTGATAAAAACGGCGTCGGCGAGGTCCTCATTCGCGGCGGGGCGGTATTCAGCGGCTATTACAAAAATCCGGAAGCGACGCGCGACGCCTTTACCGACGATGGCTGGTTTCGAAGCGGGGACCTCGGCCGCATTGACGACCACGGCCATTTGTATATCGTCGGCCGTGCAAAGGATGTGATCGTTTTGCCGTCAGGCAAGAACGTCCATCCCGAAGATGTCGAGGCACATTATCTAAAGTCACCGCTTGTCGAAGAGCTTGCTGTGATCGGAATTCGCGACGCGGAAGGCGGAGCAGGCGCTGAAAAACTAGCTGCCGTCGTCGTGCCAAATTTCGAATTTCTCCGTCACGAAAAGATCGCCAACTCTAAAGAAGCTATTCGCCACGGCCTCGACAACCTCGGCCGCGAGCTGCCCGAATATCAGCGCGTTCGCGATTACATTATCCGAACCGATCCATTGCCGCGTACGGCAACACGAAAGATAAAGCGCTTCGAGCTGATGCGGCTTGTAGAGAACAGCAACGGGAATTCGCAGTTCGAGAATCGCAAACCGCGTGATGTCTCAACGGCCGACCGCGAATTGCTCGACTCAGACGTCGGTCGAGCGGTTGTTGCAGTAGTGAAGAACAGTCAGAAGGATCCGGACACGTCGATCCATCCGAACATGAATCTTGAGATCGATCTTGGTCTCGACTCGCTAGCGCGGGCCGAGACGATCGCTGCGCTGGAACAGGTTTTCGCCACAGACTTTGCCGCCGAAGAAGCATCAACCGCGCTGACGGTCGGGGATGTGATCGCGATGGTCCGGAAACACGGCATCGAGAGTGCTATAGGCGATTCAATAGAACTGAATTGGGCCAGTATCGTCGAGAAGGCGGACGCGAGCGTACCCGAGATCCAACCGATTCTTAAAAGACGAAGGTTCTTTGTGCCGTTCGCCTGGTTTGTCTACCGATGCTTCCATCTTGTGTGCCGAGTCCTCTTTAGGCTGGAGGTTCGGGGTCTCGAAAATCTGAATTCCATGCGGCCTGCCGAAGGCGCCCACAACACATTTCTCGTCTGTCCGAATCATCAAAGCTTTCTTGATCCGTTTGTCGTTTGCTCAAACTATCCGCTGCGATTTTTTCGCGACACATTCCACGTTGGCGCGAGTGAGTTTTGGCAGGGTGGACTTATGACTTGGCTGTCGCGGCTTCTTCAGGTCGTGCCTGTTAATCCCGATACTGAGCTGATGCGCGCAATGCGGGCGGGCGCCGCGGGTCTCAAAAATGGAAGGATATTGCACATCTATCCTGAAGGCGAACGTGGCTTTGACGGGCAGTTCCACGAGTTCAAAAAAGGCGCCGCGATATTGGCGACCGAGCTTAACCTGCCGATCATTCCAGTCGCCCTCGACGGTCTCTATAAAGTCTGGCCGCGACATTCGTGGCGGATCCGATTGGCCAAAGTGAAGGTCCGATTTGGAAAGCCATTCTATGCTGGCGATATCTTACCTCCGGCAGCTCGTGATTTAACTCCCGCTGAGAAATACACCCTCGTTATCGATCACCTCAAGCAAACGATCATCGAAATGGCTGAAGATATGAGACGTGACGCAGCCCTGTAGTCGCTTGTAAATCGACATATCGTACGTCAAAATAGTCTGTCACAAACATCTTCATTCGCTTCAGGAGTTCAGGTATGTCCAGAAGATTTGCCGTTTTCCTCGTCTTTGTTCTTAGTATCTCGCTGTCGGCTTTTGCTCAGCTCTCACAGCAGGAGCAGACCGATCTCGCTAATTACATTCGTGACAACTACACAAAGCGTCAGGTGTCGATACCTATGCGCGACGGCATGAAGCTATTTGCCGAGGTCTACGAGCCAAAGGACAAGTCAAAGACGTATCCGATAATGTTGAATCGGACGCCTTATTCGGTGGGACCGTATGAGGCGGACCGTTTTAAGACGAGTCTCGGTCCGGATTATCAGTTTGCACGCGAGGGCTATATTTTCGTGTACGAGGATGTCCGCGGCCGTTATATGAGTGAAGGGCAATTTCTCGATGAGCGTCCCCAGCAGGTTGCCCATGACAAACCGGCGGAAGTAGACGAATCGACCGACACATACGATACCGTTGACTGGCTGGTCAAAAACGTCGTGAATAATAACGGCCGGGTTGGACTGACGGGCATCTCGTATCCAGGGTTTTACACGTCGTCAGGCGAGATCAATTCGCATCCCGCGCTAAAGGCATGCTCGCCGCAGGCACCAGTGTCGGACTGGTTTCACGGCGACGATATGCATCACAACGGCGCGTTATTTCTCGCTCAAAACTGGCGGTTCTTTGCGACATTTGGCCAAGAGAGGCCCAGGCCCGTTCCCGATAACAGTAATCTGCGCCCCTGGAAAGGCCCTGATGAATCCGACCAGTACAATTTCTTTCTTAAGGCGGGCGGACTAAAAGAGATCGCTGACCTTTATCAAAAAGGCCTGGGAGTGCGCATCAAGTTTTGGGACGAGATGATGCAGCATCCCAATTACGACGCCTATTGGGAAGCTCACAACATTCTGACGCAGCTCAACCACATCACCTGTCCAACGATGACCGTCGGCGGCTGGTACGACAACGAAGATCTGTACGGAGCGCTGCAGACCTATCAGCATATCGAGCGACAGGATCCCGGCATTTTCAATGTGCTGGTCGTCGGTCCGTGGTACCATGGCGGCTGGGCCGGCATCGCCGGCGACTGGCTGGGCCCGGCCTTTTTTGAGCAGCGAACGGGCGACTATTTTCGACAGAAAATGCAGTTGCAGTTCTTCAATCATTTCCTAAAGGACAAGGGCGACATCTCGGCAATTCACGAGGTAAATCTTTTCGATACCGGCTCGCACGAATGGCGGTCTTTCGATTCATATACGCCGAAAAATGTGACCGAAAAACCGTTGTACCTGGCCGCGAACGGGGGGCTTTCATTTAACAGTCCGGGCGGGCCATCTGGTTACAACGAATACGTTTCCGATCCGATGAATCCGGTTCCCTACACTCAAAAGATACTTTCGGTCGAGGCCGGTTATCCACGCGACTATATGACGGAGGACCAGCGTTTTGCCGCGACCCGTCCTGACGTGTTGACGTACGAGACAGCACCGCTCGAGAGCGACATTACTGTCGCTGGGGACATCAAGCCGTCTTTGTTCATATCATCGAGCGGGACGGACTCGGACTATGTCGTAAAGCTTGTCGACGTTTTCCCTGACGAATATCGATTTCCTGAAGGCGTTATGCCGCCGGCCAATTTTGCATCGTCCGTTTTCCAACCGGGCGGCTACGAGATGCTACTCCGCGGTGAGCCAATGCCGGCGAGATTCAGAGACGGTTTTCCACGACCGGAACCGCTAAGGCCGAACACACCGACAAAGCTGGAATTCATGATGCCCGGCGTAATGCACACGTTTAGGAAAGGCCATCGGATCATGGTGCAGATCCAGAGCACCTGGTTTCCGCTCGTCGCGCGAAATCCGCAGCAGTTCATGGCCAACTATCAAACCGCCACAAACGCGGACTTCCGGAAGGCAACGGAAAGGGTTTATTACGGCGGGAGGAATGGGTCGGCGATCGTTCTCCCCATTCTCAAACCCTAGAAGTCTAGTAAAACTATATGACGAGTGTTGCGATAATTTGCAGTTTGCTCCTGATCATACTCGGCGCGGCCGGGTATGCGTATGGAATGGCGTCAGGTCACGCGAGCCCGACTGCGCTGATCCCGGCCGCATTTGGAATTGCGATCGCGGTGCTCGCTCTCATCGGGCGTGCGCGAGAGAGCCTGCGGATGCATCTGATGCATGTCGCCGTGCTTCTCGGGCTGTTGGGATTTATTTTTCCTGCGGGTCGCGTGATCGCAAATTATACGACCTTCTCGGTGTCGGCAGCGACCGTTTCGCAGCTAGCGATGTCGATCATCTGTCTTGTGTTCGTTGTACTCTCGGTCAGATCGTTCATCGACGCGCGCCGCCGCCGTTCGTTGTAGTCCTGGTCTTTTGCCGACCGTGAGATGAGCAGGGGAGTCCGATCTCCACCCTGAGACCGTCACGGGTATTTGCCGCTGCGATCGAGCCGTCGTGCGCGGCGATCGCCCGATCGGCTATTGCCAGCCCTAGACCGATACCGCCTGTTGACCGCTCGCGGGCCTCACCGATCCGATAGAACGGCTTAAAGAGATTGTCCAGCTCGACCTCGGGAACGCCGCCGCCGTGGTCTTCGATCGACACGGTCACTCTTTCATTTTTGTGCTCAACTGCAACATCAACAGTCGAGCCCTCTTTTGTATACCGCACCGCATTCCGAAGCACGTTCTCGACCGCGCTTCTCAATAGAGGTTCGTTCCCATCGACAATGCACGAGCCGTCGCCATTCATGTTGACATGCTTACCAAGCGGCTTGGCCTCAAAGTCCGCGTCGTCGACGACAGACGCAACGATCTCAACCAGATCGACGGGCTGTTTTTCGTAATCGAGCGCCCCGCTTTCGAGTTTAGAGAGTGTTAGCAGCCGACCGATCATCACGTTAAGACGATCGGCTTCCGATTCGATCCGTTCAAATAACTGCCCGACTTCCGGTAACGCCTTTTGCTTACCGATACCGAGAGCAACATTCATCCGCGCCAGCGGCGACCGAAGCTCGTGAGAGATGTCGCGCAAAAGCCGCTGCTGGGACGTCACGAGCGACTCGATCCGCTCGGCCATGAGATCGAAATCTCGCGCCAATTTTGCCAGCTCATCGTGGCGTCGCCCGATGCGGTCGGCAACGCGTGTCGTCAAGTGCCCTTCCGCCAATTCCTGTGTTGCTTGTCTTATCTTCCCGATCGGCGACGAGAGGTATTTTGCCAGCGCGTAGCAAACCAGTAATGCCGTTAGCAACAGGCCCGCCAGCCGAAGATATCTGAGCTGCGACTCGCCAAACAGCGCCACCGGCCGCGGGCGGTCCCATCTGACGACCAAAGCATAACTCTTTCCATTAGCAAATGTGATCGGTCGTGCCGCCAGCGCCGTTGTCGGCAGCGAGGTATCCAACTCGACGCCGTTGCTCGTGAAGGCCCTTCGCACAAGCTCCGAATAGTTTCCCGCGGTCGTTCCGTCGCCAAGCCACATTCTGCCTTCCGGGTCTATCAGATCGACCTCGCTGACCGTCTCAGCATCATGGATCCGATCAAGGAATTGTCTGAGACCGGTTTCGCCTTCGCTGTCATAGATCTGACCGGCGGTGTCCGCATAAATATTCATCTGGTTGTGGACCGACACCCGCCAGCGGCTCATCACAGGTTCGGTCTGAACGGACCAATTGATGAAGACGACGATTCCGATCATCAGCGC
>DASXPW010000031.1:0-3650 GCA_036493385.1 Pyrinomonadaceae bacterium | reverse complement strand
GGCCTTACTGAACACGGTCAGCGCCCCGGCCGTCTGGGCCCTCTTATACCATGCTGTCGGCATACCTTTTCTCCGTTTTGATTCGACGTACACTAATTAAGACAAAAAGCGAAAAGCGTTTCGCTTTGCCCTGAAAACGATCCGCGCCGGATTGAGCTTTCGGCTGCGGTCTGCAAAGATGGTCTTGAGGATAGCGCCAATGAAGCCCGAGACAAAGATCGGAGTCTCTGAGTCAGGTTACGATCTGACGCCACTTACAAATGACCAGATAGAGCGGCTTGCCAATGGCCTCACGGACGAGGAACGCCGGATCATGCTTGATCACGGCACCGAACCCGCGTTTTGCGGGACGTTGCTCGACAATAAACTGGAAGGCACGTATGCCTGCCGTTTGTGCGGCCTGCCTCTGTTCACCTCCAGGTTTAAATTCGACTCTGGCACCGGCTGGCCGTCGTTTTATGCTCCGTTCGATCCGGAACATCTCAGGACGCTTCGTGACGCGGCTTATGGGATGATCCGCATCGAGATCCGCTGCGCACGCTGCGGCAGCCACCAGGGACATGTTTTCCCCGATGGCCCGCCGCCAACAGGCCAGCGATACTGCCTGAATTCCGCCTCTCTGGAATTCTTTCCCGAGGAAGCCGAGATACCACAAAAGAGCTAAACAAGATCGTAAAAAGCCGCCGTTAATTCCCTCCATTTTCGCCAAAAACTAGCCGGGCTTGTCTCACACTTGACTCATCCTTGTCCCAGGGGTGCGTTTGGACGCGAAAATCATTTACAACAGAAGAGTTACGGCTGAAAAACAGTTCTTGTCTCACGTTTTTTCAAAAAACTGCGCCACAATGTGGCAAGTTATTGATTTTGTTGGGGTTATCGGATTGATGTCCAGAAAGTTCGCGCGCCGGGATCTCCGATCTTTGGGCCGCATGTTCACCAACTTTTCCACGATCGAATAATTGTCAAAGAACCATGGAGCGAATAAGAGTCCGCCCAATATATTGTATCATGGATGTCAATAGGTTTGATTTATGCAACAGATCCACGGGTGAATTCAACGATCGATCAGGGCCTCCTCTGAAATAAATTTGACGTTATCCGGTAGCCGATCTTGAACGCGCTAACGCTCGGCGTCGAGAACGGGGGCTGGTCTCCTCGTTCGAAGCTGAAAAAAATGCACTGCGAAGTGTCCGGTGTGTTGAACAAAACGGCCTGGACCTCACCGTGAAAATAGTTTCGCGTTCGGTGCCGCGGATCTTCGCCCCGGTAGTAAAACGTGTCGCTGAGTTTTATGTTGGCATGCTCGGTGAGGTTGAACAGCATGTCGGTCCCAAAATAGGCGCGCCGCAGTGTCCGGCTTATGTCTTCCACATCGAACGCCTGTCGCTTGTTACGATAGACTCCGCCGATCTCGGTGCCGACGAATGGCTGTATCTGGTAACCGAAATTATGCCTCGGCAGTATCTTGGGCGGGCTCGATCTGATCAGGACGCTCGGAACCGCCTCGACATCGCCATTTATCGGGCTGTACAGGCGGTAAAACAACGGGCGAAATTCGAAATTAAATTTTGCCTCGGCGCGTTTGAAGTCGCGGTCCGACGCGCTCAAGCCCCGGAAAAAATAGATCAGCTTGTTTTTGTCCCTGCTGTTTAGCATCACGTCTCGACGCATATATTCGGTGCCGAAGACGATCCGGTTAAGCGACAACGTCTTGACGCTGATCTTTCCATTCGAAACCTTTGCATCGATAAAGAATGGCGTCAGATAATTCTTAAAGTCGCCGTCCTTGTGCCAGTCGAGCAATGGCGCAAATCGGAGGTCGATAACGCCGTCGTTCTGTCTGCCGGTCACGGTCTGGTTGCCCACCTTGGTCGTCTCGATCGAGCTGGTGTATGCAAGTGCCAGATCGAGATTGTTCTTTATGTCGCGTAATAGGTATGACTTGTCATTTCCCGCGTTGCTTGCGTCGGCCGGTTTCGCTGCCGCGCCGGTCAGCGAGTTGGTCAATGTCCCCTTTAACTCAGGCGGAGCATCTTTGCCAAACATAACCGCGAGGTCGTATCTGCCGGCGGGAAAATTTCTGTTCGTCACGAGTACGATGTCGAATTCACCGGTCGCGACCGCCTCTTTAAAGCCGCCCGGCGCCAGTCTCATCGCGACAACCTGGAATATGTAAGGTTCGTTATGCGGAATGCGTTTTGTCCGCGGCTCGACCTTCACAGTGGCGACGCCTTTCGGCTCGACCGTTTTTGGCTCGAGCCAGTCGTACAGGGCCCTGATATGCCGGTCGACATATTGCTGCATGTCGAGACTCGATCTTCCCTCGGGGGCAAACTGGACCGCGATACTGATCTCACCATTAGGATGCCCGTTTATTGTCGTACGAAACTCCTCTCGTATTTCGGACGAAGTGATCTCTCCGACATCGGGTTTGTCTTTATCGATGACGGGCGCGACCTTCAGGATCTCGCCAATGTCGCCGCGTCGAGTGTCCGAGATGAAATACGCAAGGTCATACTTCGCGCTTGCATCCGGAGTGGCCGCAGTTCGGTAAACAAATCTGATCGTGTCCGCCGACGGTCGGTCGAGACAGACCTCATCCGCCCTAGCCGCCGCCGAACATTCCGGCACCGCATTCTGGTCTACGATCCGGCTAGCCGTCGCACCTAGCTTGCGATAGATCATGACAGCCGCCGCCGACCCGGCGACGAGCCGCGCCCGGACATTTGCCTCGATGACGGTGTTATTTCCCTGTTCAAAAACGACGGCCTTTGCTGTCTTATCTTCACCGTCGTTCGAAGGGCGGTCCTCACCGTCCTGCGCGAGAATACTTGTCAACGGCAGCAGCAACGCGGCCGTAAGCGTCCAGATCGTGAAATAACGCATAGTGTGATCTATTTTTTTTTCGCTCGACCTGATAGCCGCGCGTTATGGCACCGGGTTCATCGGGCTCGTATTGAGCGTCGCCTTGAACATCAGGTTCACGGCCGCTCGACATTTGGTGTTTCCCGAAACGCCGTCATAGAGTTTTTGCCTTGCAAAGGGCTTGAGCTTCTTGCTTACCGTCTTTAGCAGTCGGTCTGTGATGTCGCAGACCATGAGCTTGGCCATCTCATCGTCATTCTTATAAAACGCGCCGACATTTGTATCCAGCCAGGCGTCCGAGTTCCATCCGCCGTCGGGCATAAAGTGCTCGTTATCGTGTTTCAACCTCTTTTTCAACTCGTCTTGGAGCATATTCACATCGACCACGTTATTCGGTACAGCAGTATTTTCCTGCCGCGAATTCGACATTGTGTTGGTGGCCGTATTTGTCGCGGTATTCGTGCTTATCGGCGCATTCGCGTTTGCCGCGGAATAGTTCGACTCGCGTCTGGTGCTGCATCCGATCATCTCGATAGCGGCTGCCGTGGTAAGAAGCAGCAGCGAACCAGTCGCGAACGGCCGGAGAAAGCCACGCCGGAACTTTAGGTCAAATGAAAGATCCATATCTCGCCTCCCGTAAAAGTCAGCCAGCCGGCTCCTTATCTTTAAAGGATCGGCGAGGGTCACGTTATGCAAGAGTTTTGCAGGGCGTGATAAAGATACTGCTAAACGGACAGATTTTACAAGGGCTAAAAATCGTGCGAGTGCTAAAGCGCGATGTGAAA
>DASXPW010000030.1:0-13365 GCA_036493385.1 Pyrinomonadaceae bacterium | reverse complement strand
GCTTCGACAGCTCCGGTCTCAAGCCTCGATGTCAGATCGCCGTTCCAACGGCTGACAACGACAGCAAAGCGAAAGCCATTAGCCGAAAGGTTGCCGAAATCGATCCGTGTCTGCATTATCTCAGGTCGTGCAAATAACCATATCAAAGTATAGGGAACAGCGTTTCGGATTGCCAAGATGAAACGGGAAATTGTCACGCAATGAGCTATTGAATCGTCGTGACACGACAAACTCTACCGCAGCACGACGTGAGGCTTACCGTCGACCGTCGCGACCCTTATTTTTTCTTGAAATAAACATTTCATTGGTAATATTAAGCAGGTATGCTGAATGCCGCCGGTGCCATTGGCGAGGCCTGAGGGCCCGTCTGTAACGCCTGGTGTGTAAGCAAACATGAGTACTCCGAGCCCGAAAAACACTATTGAAACGGCGCTCGACGAGATCACCGCGGAAAGCGGAATGGCGGTCGTTATCGTAGACGGCAACACAAACGTTGTCGCGCTGTCGAACGATAACTCGATCTGTCGCACGCTAAATCCGCCGGAAACCTTTGTCGGAGCGTGCGCTCAGGATTGCGGTCGCGCCTTTGAGCGGACCCGCGAGGCAGGTGCGCCCGTCGATTTTGAGTGTCACGCCGGTCTGCAATGTCGTTCAGTGCTTGTAAGCGATAAGAAACTCGTTGCCATAACCGGTCGAACGTTTACAAAGGCACGCAACTATCGCGAGGCAACGGCACGTGCGATCAATGGCGACTGGCGCTCGTTTCCGCCGACGAAGTTTTTCGACAACGTCATCCTGTCCGGTTCGACCAGCGAACTAGATCGCGTTGACCGGCAGATCAGTGAGCTCAGTAACGACCTGTTTCGCGGCCTCGCAAAAAAGCCCGAGGCAAAAGCGAAACCTGCCGCCGAGCAGGTCGATTTTCCACCTGTGAACAAACCGCCGGATCCGCTCGAGACCTCGCTGCTCAACTACAAGATCGAGCCGGGGGCCGACGAGAGCGGCGCTCGTCCCGACCCTTTCGAGTCGTCGATGATGAATTTTGGGCTCGAGGCTCTGCCGACGATCCCGCATTATGACGTCACCGACCGCGAGGCATGGCGAGGGTTTATTCCGTCGCTCCTAAAGGTTTCGTACAAATTGGCATGTCGCCGCATTTTGGAGTTTCTCGCGCGTCATTACGGCATCGATTCTTCGTTATGGCTGCAGCGAGAGGGGGGCGAGTTTGAAACCGGAGCTGTTTTCGGCGAGTTCGAAAACAAGCCTGTTCGGATAGGCATTACGCCGGACGATAAACGGATCCGGGCGGCGGTCCGAGATGATTCTCCGATCGTGCTAAAGGAGCGTCAAGCTGAGACCGATAAGAAAGGACGTCTTATACAGCTCTTTCCCGTTGTCATCGGCGGTGAGGTCCGCAATGCTCTTGGCGTCGCCCGCGAGGAGATGGACCAGGAGCTTAGCGGACGCGTTTTGAAATTCTGCCGATATGTCGCGTCGCGGCTCGAGATACTCAGGCTTCGCGAGGCCGTCGCCGAACGCGAACGACTGTCGCGAATGATGAAGGAATTCAACGATCAGCTTCGAAACATCGACGCCGATAATTTCTGGGAGCGGCTGACAAGTATTTCGGCCGAATTGGTTGGTGCCGAGCGCGCATCGCTGTTGATACTTGGTCCAAGTGACGACTTGATCGCAAAAGCCACCGTTGGCATACGCATGGACCTCGCCATTGCCGAGGACGTAGGCGAACGCGTCGCAAGGACGATCCTCGAAAAGGGTAAGCCGGTTCTGGTCATAGACACGGCCCGCGCACAGCTTCCGCCGGCCCCGGCTGAACGCCGCTATAAGACCTCGTCCTTCATCAGCTACCCGATAACTCTCGCCGAGAGAGGCATCGCGATAATGAATTTCACCGACAAGGTCGGCGGCGAGCGATTTGAAAAGCGTGATCTTGATCTGCTTGATTCGATCGCTCCGCAGGTCGCGGTCGTTGTTGACCGAATGACACTGCGTGAAAAGGCCGGCGAATATGCGCAGCTCTCGATCACCGATTCGCTGACAGGGCTGCTTAATCGCCGCTACATTGAGGAACGCCTGACCGAAGAGATCAATCGCAGCGAACGTTCAGGCGAGCCTGTCACGCTGCTCATGCTCGACGTTGATGAATTCAAGTCGTATAACGACCGCTACGGCCATCCCGCCGGCGATGAGGCACTCGAGCTGATCGGCCAGATCCTGCGCGAAAACTTACGCGGCGCGGATGTTGCCGCTCGATACGGCGGTGAAGAATTTTCAGTGCTGCTGCCGGGGACAAATCTGGAAGAGGCGCACGCTATTGCGGAACGAATTCGCCGCCATGTCGAGGACACCAGGTTTCCGAAACGAAAGGTCACCGTGAGTATCGGTATCGCGACACTGGGCGGAAACCTCGACGACGCGAAGAAATTTATTAAAGCGGCCGACGACTCGCTCTACGCAGCAAAACGCGCCGGAAGGAATAATATTCAAGTGTATACCGAGACGATGGCCGACGGCGGCGAACAGGTTCACTAGAAAAATGGCGACTCAAAACGCGAAAAAACTGATGTCGGCGCTGCCGGCACGGGAGTTCTTTGGCCGTCGGGCCGAACTCGACCGCGTTTTGCGCCATGCTGACGGCGTCGGCGGCCTGCGTATCCTCTCACCTCCGCAGGGAGGCGCATCGGAGCTTCTGCGACAGGCTTTCGACCGCTTGTTTTTTGACGGCGGCGAGATCATCCCGTTCTACTTCGCGCTCCGGGCTGACGACGGAGACGCACAACTCGCCACGCGGCGTTTCTTGCAGGAATTCCTTCTGCAGACGATCGCCTTTAGGCGGCGAAATCCGTCCATTTATTCTTCGGCTCCCGAGGTCTGCGAACTTTCTAAATTAGCGCCGACACAAGACGCGGCCTGGTTCGAACGAGTGATCGAAAAATGCGATGTCGAGAGCCCGGCGCGTGACGACCGGTCATCGATGCGGAATTGCCTGAGCGCTCCGCTTCGCGCGGCAGCGGCCGGCGTTCGCGTTTTTGTGATGATCGACGATCTGCACAACGCGATAAATATTAAGGACGGCCAAAAGTTCCTCGCGGAGATCGCGGATGCCTACGCGCGTGTCGACCTGCCCTTCGTGTTTTCCGCGCGTCGTAGGTTTCCGCTTCCAGGAAGGCGACTGGCGACCCTCGAGCTGGATGATCTCGACTCGCGACGTGCGGGTGAGTTCGTAGTTGCATGGGCGGATGCTCTAAACGTCGTGATAAACGATCAGACGCGCGACCTGATAGCCGTACAAACGGGCGGCCGCGTCGGCTTTGTCCGCTCGCTGATCTCGGCGGCTCAGATGACACATCGACCGCTCGACAGCTTTCAGCATTTCGAACAGGTTTACACCGATGAGATCTTGAAAGGCCCGCTCGGCGGGTTTTATCGCGACACGATCTCGGCGGCCATTTCGGAACCCACTTCCCGCCGAGAGCTGATCCAACTTCTATACGACGGCATCGCGATTCCGGGCGCGAAGACGCAGCTCGATCTCTGGCAGGGACGTTTGGGTTTGGAGGTCGATCAATTTCGCCGCTCGGTCGAGACCTGTGATATCGCGGAAATGATCAGCCTCGACGGCAGCTTGCTGCGAGTCGCTAGTGAAAATCTTGTTCTCGCGGACACGATCCGCTCTCGATACCGGATCGAGTGCAATGTCGAGCCGCGTGCGGTCGTCGCCGGCGAGATCCTGGCCGGCGCGCTCAAACGCGCACCGCGAATGATGGCCAATCTTTACCGCCGCGAAGCGTCGGTAGGTTTAGCGTCCGTGTTGTCCGCATTTGATTTTCAGGAAGTGCCGCGGGCCGTTCTCGATTACGGGGCTTTCCGTGCAAATTACAAGGGTATATCCGCAGACGAGGTCCGCGAAAAACTTGCGGCGGAGACTGATCGCGTGATACTCCCCCAGATCGTCCACACCGCACCGGCCGAAGAATATTATCCGGCGGTCGCTCGCGACATCGAACGGACGCGCGCCGTCGTCGCTCTGGGCTTTAAGGACCAAAATTATGCCGAGGAGGGCGAGGTCATTTGGCTTGCGGCGGAGATCGAATCAAAGCTCGAGGCCGATCGCGAGACGGCCGAGGCCTGGTGCGAGCGCCTTCGTGCAGCCGCCGAGGCGAACAATTTCAAAGACTATCGCATCTGGCTCGTCTCACCTGAAGGATTTTCAGACGGAGCACTAGACACTCTCGCCGAATATAACGCCATCGGCTCAAGCCGGCGTCAGGTCGCGCTGCTACGCGATCTGGTTGGCGCGGCCGAGCCGTTTGCGGTCGAAGAAGAAGGTGTCGAATACGAGATGGTGATCCCCGTTGGCGAGGACACAGAGTTGATAGCCGCACACGCGCTGGAAGAGATCGCGCGTCGGCACAACTTTCCGCCAAAGTCCATCAATCAGCTAAAGACCGCGCTGGTCGAGGCCTGCATCAACGCCGCCGAGCACGGCCTCGCGCCCGACCGCAAGATCCATCAACGCTTCGTCGTCAGCGGGGACAAGATAACGATAAGCATCTCAAATCGCGGCATGCGTCTCGCCGACAAACTGGCCCACGAACCCGAGTCAGATGCGCGTGCGCAGCCGATTGAGTCGCCGGACACGCGCCGCGGCTGGGGGCTCAACCTGATCCGCGGCCTGATGGACGACGTCCGCGTCGAACCCGTCGATGATGGTACGCGAATTACGATGACGAAATTTCTGAGAGAAGACGCGCGAGTCTGATATGAGATGAAGCTAACCAAGCGCCGTAGCGAAGGCGGGAACGAGATCAAGGTCGACTCACCCTAACGCAGTCAGGAAGACGGGATTACCCCGGCTCACTCGTTCTATGAGCATCAGCCCAGCCGGCCCAAAAAGGTAATAACCAGATGCACAACGCTGCCGCACCAACTGCAGTCGAACTTGGTGGCGGCGGAGCAAAGGCATTGGCCTGATAAACGATGACAAGAAATAGAACGAACAATGACAGTCCCCAGCGGCCGATCGCATCACGCGGTTTTGTCATGCTGACATAGAGCCACACACCGGCTACGAACATTATCGCTTCAACGATCATTGTCGCGGCTAATGAGTTCCACATGCCGAGACCGAATTTGCCCGAACCGCCCGGATACAACTGCAGATCCGGCCGGTGGACAATAAGGTCCAAAAACCAGTGGCTAAGAACACCAGCCGCAACGACCAGAGCACCTGTTCTGTATCTGCTGACCGCGTAATAAACGCCGCCGAAAAGTATCGACCAAACCACCGCTGCGACGAGGCTATGCGAGTATGGGTAGCTAACAAAGTTGAGCGGCGTAAAGACAGTGTTACCCGGATCGACCTCAACGCGTTCAACGCCGAGCAGGATCAAGATCGGCCAAACGAGATCGAGAAACTCCACTGAAGCGATCAACCAGCCCAGGTTGGTTTTCGGGGCCACCCGTTTCAGTGCAAAGCCAAGTGCAAAGTGTCCTATGAACATTTTTAATCACCCGGAACGTAAGTTTTCTCAGTATGACCTTTCAATTGGGTGGGATAAAAATAAACCTCGCGAAGGTCGCCGGTCGCGTAGCGTTTGGCTTCGTCTGTAAAATGCTTCGACATTGGATCGCCGCTCTCGCCGCCGGCCGTCACAGCCCGCGCATGGATCTGAGGCCCAAACTCGACCACCGCGACAAAGCTGTTTCCGCTTGTGCCGTACATTCGCTTTGAGCCTTTGTAATGTATCGCACCGAACGAGGCGATCGAGCCCCAGTTGCCGGAAGTAAATCCGACCGGCTGGCACGGTCCGCTGTCTGTAAACGGATGAACGATGTCGTCGGTGATCCGCTGGAAACAGTTGATCCTGCCCCAGGGCGTTTTCCAAGTTCCAAAATCGGCGGTAAGACGGTCCGACGCCGCGGCTAACGACGAAAGCAACTGATCGCCAGAGGCCTTTGTAGCAACATATTCGTCCATCGGAACTCCGGCCGCGCGGGCGGTCTGCCCAAGTCGGCGCTGCAGATCTTCGCCCCAATAAACCGCCAGCGTTGTCGGGATGGAATCAACAGCCCAACGAACATCCCATTTCCGCAGCAAGTCGATCTGCTCAGCGAGCTTTACTTTTAGAGGATCGTTTGCCGGTGCTGAATCCCACGCTTTTATCAAGGCAGGGATCGGTTTTTCAAACCACATCAAGTAACTGTCGTACGCGGCCCGACGGAGACCGTCAAGTGAAAAATCCTTTCGATCACGCAGCACTCGCTGAACGTGATGACCGCGGGCAGACTCGGTGCCGCTGTCGACATATTTTGGAAAATCCGTCTGTCTCGGACTGCTCGGACCTGCCGACTGCCACGGCGAATCGTTGCTGTTATAAAGCCAGCCGCTTGCAGGGTTGAAGAGTTTCGGCGTCTCATCGACCGAAAGCAGGCCTTTGTAATCCGTTGCCGGGTCGCTGCCGTCGACGGGTTTTGTCCAGTCAAACTTCGGGTCGCGTCGCGGGATATAATTAGCGTGAAAATACGCGATGTTTCCCTCGGCGTCTGCGTAGATCGTGTTATTGGACGAGTCGGAATGCAGCTCAAATGACTTACGAAACTCGGCGTAGTTTCTTGCCTTCGTCCGAATATATGACTGCGTTAACGCGTCGATCGGCTTTTGCATCAGGCTGATCGTTATCCAGTTTCCGTTCTCGTCTTTGCGGATGACCGGGCCATGTTTGGTCCGATAGACGATAAACACTTTTTCGGCCATCGTGCCGTTCGCGGTTTTGTAAGGAACACGGATGGAAGTCTCCGTTATAGGTAATTCTTTATCGCCGAATTTGTAAACGTAACCGTTACCTTGTTTTGTAACACTCTCGCGAAACTCGTCGATCGCGTCGACAGCGCTCGACGTGTGCATCCATCCGCAATGGTCGTTAAAGCCTTGATAGACGAAAAACTGTCCCCACGTAACGGCGCCGTATGCATTCAGGCCCTCGCCGCTTGTCATCTGCAGCTCGGAACGGAAATAGAATGATGTATGCGGATTGATCAGCAGCAATGCGTGATGGTCGACCGTGTTCGCAGGCGAGATGGCGATGCCGTTCGAGCCGGTCGGCTCTTTGAGAAAATTGTCAGCCTCGCTTGTTTGCCAACGGTCTACCACCTCGTCCGCCGAAACGGCGTCCACCCCTCCTATCCAGGAGGGGAGTTTTGCCGCCGCGGTGGACGTGCCGTAAAAATCTCGCAGCCGATTGAGATTGATCGTTTCAATATCGCCGCCGATGCTGCCCTCGCTGAACGAGAGCGCCATCCACGGTTCGAAATGTGTGATGACACGCGGTTTTACGTTCGGATGTTTCGCAAGATAAAAATTCAATCCGTCGGCCCAGGCGTCCATTAGCTTCCGCAGCCACGCCGGGCTTGCCGCATAGTCTTTCTTTAACTGATCCGGATCGATGAACATTTTCATCCTGAGATCCTGCCATATCGCAGATTCGCCCTCGGCCTGGGCGAGCTGTCCCAACGCGTTGACGTAATTTGTCTCTACGCGATTGAAATCATCCTCGGCCTGCGCATAGATCATCCCGAAAACGGCGTCGGCATCCGTTTTGCCAACGACATGGGCGATGCCCCAGTCGTCACGTGTGATCTTGACGTTGCGAGACTCGCGCTGCCAGCGGGCGAGTTCCGCCGACGACGGCGCGCCAAACGCATTTATTGTAAATAGCAGAACAGCGACGACGGTGGACACCTGCAACAGAGAGGCAAGATCAGGTTTCATATTGGCTCGGGTTTTATGCTCGATCATTTTAAATGAGAACGGCCTCCGGCCCAAAGCCAACATAAATTTGAACACTCTGTCTGCTTAAATTTTTTCCGGGCTCTTTGTGTCTGCCTGGTGTTCCTTGTGTTAAACCTATTTCTTATTTATTGGTGGCGCAAAAGGCCTTCGAAAAACTACACCGATTGCTTCGTCCTGCGTCAAATTGGTATATCAAACCGCACTCTTTGGCCCGAATCTGGACCGCAACCATATTATTCAGTCTATTTATCAGAACTGGCACGTTGCTTGCCTAGACAAGTGCGGCTGGGTTTTCTAGGAGGAACGCAATGGTAAAGATCAGCGGCAATCTTAAAAGTATCGAAGGGATTGAGAGAATTTCGCGGCGATTCCAGAACGGGGTTGAGATACTGGAACGCGAAACCCTGCGACGTATCAGGATCGACGAAGCTAGCGAAGCGGACACGGCGGTAAATCCAAGACTTGTCGTTAGCGACTCGCGTGCACGAAATTTTATTTCAAAATCACGCTCTCAGCTTGGCGACGTCGATGCTTTCCTCAAAAGCATCATTCGCAAGCCGCTAAATATCAAATAGTCACAAGAGCCGAACACAACTGAAGGTGACAAAAAATGGCTGCCTTTTTCGGGCAGCCTTTTTTTATCACGATCATTCTTCTGGTGAAGATCCGGTGAACCAACTGGTACCCTGGTACACTCAGGTACACGCTGGTACGGTGGTACACCCGACCGCTCCTATTTCTTCTTCATCAGCTCTTTGACCGCAGCTTCTATCTGTTGATCGTGGCCCGAGGCCATGACGGCCGGGTCGTTCATGACACGGATGTCGGGCTCGGTCTGCACGCCCTCGGCGCATTTCCCGTCTAGTGTTTGCCAGCAGCCCATCGGGATGCCATACCGAATGGTAGGGTCGATCTGATTTTCCCACCAGACAAATGTGCCAGTTCCCGGAACGGGCATTCCGACCAGCAGGCCGATACCCTTTGCTTTGTAGGCGATCGGGAAAAGGTGAGCGTCCGAGTAGTCGCTCTCGCCGATCAGTACAATGCTCGGCTTGATCCATTTGCCGTCGGGCTCGTGGCCGATATATTGCCCGTGCGGGACGATGTCAAAATATTTCTTGCCGCTAAGGAAATCCGACAATTGCTCGTGAATGTTGCCGCCGCCGTTGAATCTCGTGTCGACGATTATCGCGTCCTTCTCAAGGTTCATGCCGAGCGCTTCTTCGACCGCGTTGCGCATACTGGCGTCATTCATCGAACGAACGTGGATGTATCCGATGCGGCCGCCCGATAGCCGATCGACCTCTGCCCGTCGGTTGCGGACCCAACGCTTGTAGAGCAGCTCATTCTCGGCTCCGCCGCTGATCGGCTTGACCGTCTCATCCCAGCGTTTGTTGGTGGCGGGGTCGAGAACGGATATCAAGGTGTATTTGCCCGATTTTCGATTGAGCAGCTTGTAGAAATCCATCGACGCGTCGATCGTCGTGCCGTCGATGGCTTCGATGATATCGCCCGCCTTCACAGCCGATGCGGCCAGGTCAACAGGCCCGCCCTGGACAACCTCGGCGATCTTGATACCGTTTCCGGCGTAGTCGTAATAGTAAAAGAGCCCGAGCGACGCAGTGGCATCGGAATTCGGCATTTGCGGTGAGTAGTAGGCTCCCGTGTGCGAGACATTCATCTCGCCGAGCATCTCGCTCATCATCTCGGCGAAATCATAGTTGTTGTTGATATACGGCAGAAAGCGCTTATACGCCGTGTAGTAAAAATCCCAGTCGACCTTTCTGAGGTCCGGGAAGATAAGTTTCTCCTTAAACTGGCGCCAGCAGTGATCGAAGATATAGGCTTTTTCCGCCGAATAATTGAGTACCATGTCCGAGTTGACACCTATAGGCTCGACCTTCCCGCTGTCAGCGTCGACCTTCATGGCCCGGCCGTCGGCGACCAGGAAGAGAAATTTGCCGTCAGGTGACAGCTCAAAATCGGAGATGCCATTCGCACCAAGCTTGGCAAAGATCTTTGTGTCCCTTGTCCGGGGCTCAGTCACCCAGAGATCGTTACCTTTATCAAAGCTGGTCAGGTAGAAGAGTTTTTCGCCATCCTTTGAGAGTACCCAATCGCTGACTCCAGATGTGTTGGTCGTAAGACGCGTTTTGCGGTCCGTCAGACCGTCCCAATCGAACGCAATATCCTTGGTCGGAGCAGGCGATGGCGACGCGCCCGGCGAGGGGCTTGGACCGGAGGCCTTAGCCTTTTCGTCGGCCTCTTTTTTGTCCTTGTCTTCCTGTTCCTTGAGGAACGAGAGCTCCTCTTTCGAAAGCTTTGAGCGGTCGTAGAAGGCCTTTGTAAAATACATTGCAAAGACGTCACCTGATACTGCTCCGCCGCCCTGAGAAAGGGCACCTTCGCGGTCAGAGCCCCAGATCATCATCTTGCCATCCACTGACCATTTTGGCTGAAAGTCATCGTAACCGCTTTGGGTCAGGTTGCGCACCTCGCCCTTGCCGTCAGCGGCGACGAGACCGACCTCGGGCGTCTGAACACGATCCGGCAGGCCGTACTGCACCAGTAACCACTTGCTGTCGGGCGACCACTGATAGTACTGATCGCCGTCGGCATATGAGTAATTCTTTTCGGCGCTGAGAACAGTTCGCGTCTGCTTCGTTGCCAAATTTACGATCTTGAGAGTATCGCGGTCCTCCAGATATGCGACCTCTTTGCCGTCGGGTGAAAAGGCGGGTTGGTATTCCTCGGCTGAGGTTGCTATGACGGGAGCCTCTTTGAGGACGGTCGAAACGCAGAAATACGGCTCCTCCTTTCGCGTAAGCGACATTGTGTAAACGTTCCAGTTGTTGTTCCGCTCCGCAGCGTAGAGCAGACTTCGGCCATCTGGGCTAAAGGTAACGGACCGTTCCTGCTCAGGCGTGTTGGTAATGCGTTTCACGATCTTGCCATCGATGCTGCTGACAAAGACCTCGCCACGGAAGACAAATTCGAACTCCTTGCCATTCGGCGACAGCTTCGCCTCCGTGAAGCCGCCGTTAACGGGGACGTTCTTTTCGATCGCGTCCCGGCCGTCGGCAGCGACCCGGATCTTGACCTTTTGCGGCTCTGAGCCGGCCTTCATCGTGTAGAGCTCACCGTCGAATGAGAAGGCAAGAGTTCCATTTTTGGCCCGCGTCAGAAACCGAACTGGGTGCTTCGACAGATGTGTCAGGGCGGTCGATTTGTCCGGATGCGCGAGGCTGCTCTTGTAAACGTTGAAGCTTCCGCTCGACTCATTCAGGTAGTAGAAATCGTTGTCGTTTGAGTCGAAAACCGGGTTACGGTTCTCGCCTTTGAACGTCGAAAGCTCAGTATATTTTTTAGACGGGACGTCATAGACCCAAACGGAGCGGGTGACAGACGATGTATGGTGCTTGCGCCAGTCACTCTCGTAGCCCTTCCAATCATGAAAGATGATCTTATCGCCCGATGAGCTGACGGTCGCATCGAGTGCGGGCGTCGTGATGATCTGCGACACGCGGCCGCCCGCGACGGGCACGCTGTAAAGCTCGCTCATACCGCCCATCGGAAATTGCACGTGCGTCGCGGTGTCCTGTCGAGCGGCATTAAATATCACGGACTTGTCATCCGCCGTGAACGAGCTCGGCACCTCGCGGGTCGAGTTGTAGGTCAGCCGCTTAGCTTCGCCGCCGCCGGCCGGCATGACGAACACATCGAAATTGCCGTATCGGTCGGACGCAAATGCGATCGACCTGCCGTCGTGGCTCCAGACCGGGGCAAATTCGTACGATTCGCTTAGCGTTAAGGGAATCGCAGTCCCGCCGGCGGCGGGCACCGACCAAATGTCGCCTTTATATTCAAAAAGTAACGTCTGGCCGTCGGGCGAAATGGCCGGATATCTGAGCCAGAGCGGGTCGTCCTGCGCAGCGGCCAAAGACACAAATGAAAGTAAGAAGAGAGCAAAACAGATCGCGAGCTTCATACAAATTGATTCCTGAAATTAAACGGATGATAAGGAAACGCAAACCATAATACGCCTGAATCCTGATTTTGTTTAGCAAAAATGGCGGCGATTCGAACATTGGGTTTTAAAATAAGGAAAGGCCGGACAAAATTGCCGGCCTCTAAGTGATATGTTGAGCGACCTATACCCTAGTCAACTGCAAAGCTTATGTTGACCACCGCGGTAAGGTCCTTGTCGATGCTCGATGTGTCGTACATGCCAGAGTCAGATACATCGGTGGAATCGGGCGGCGTGATCTGAAGGACACCCATCCTGGCTGAACGTACTGGGCCGATCGAGTCGCCGGTCGAGCTGGCGATCTGTGCAGCGCGGGTCTTCGCATCCTTTGCCGCTTCGCCAAGCATTTCGATCTTCAGGTCGCCGATCTGAGTGTAATAGTATTGCGGCGGGGTCGACTCGATCAGGATGCCCTGATTGATCAGCTCAGTGGCCTCACGCGCTATCTGCGCGATCTTGTCAACATCATTCGAGCGAACATCTATCGATTGTTTAAGCATGTAGCCGTTGATCTCGGACGACTCGACGCCGTTGGCGTCCTGCTTTTTGAGTGTCGTAGTCGCGATCGACGAAATGGTCATCTCGTTCTCGGGAATACCTTTGCTGACGAGATATTGCTTGATCTTCGGAATGCTGTCCGATAGCTGTTTATAAGCATCGGTCAATTGCGGCGATTGGGCCGTTACACCGGCGCTCCAGACGACAAGGTCCGATTTGATTCGCTTTTTAGCCGAACCGGTCACTGTTATCGCCTCATCGCTCTTTTTAGTTCGTGAATAAAACCAGCCAAATGTAACGGACGAAACCACAAGTCCAATTGCCAGCGCGACTCCCGCATTCATCCAATAATTATTCTTCTCACCGTTCATAGTTTGGGGCCTCCTGGCCCACATGATCATTGAACGCTAACGTGCAAGACATTTGCATGCGGGGGAACACGTCACACCGGTGTGGTTAACCACAGCTAAGCGGCTCGAATGTTTGCAATTAGGCGTTCACGCGTCTACGATAAATGTTAAAACATATCGTTAAACCGAGGAGTAAAACGGATGAATTTACCTGGCGGATTCGACATTAACTCAATGATGAAGCAGGCCCAGCAGATGCAGGAAAAAATGGCCCGCGAGATGAAGGAAACGAGCGTCGAGGCATCGGCCGGCGGCGGCGCTGTTTCGGTAAAAATGCGCGGTGATTTCGAGGTACTCAGCCTTACCATCTCACCCGATCTCGTCAAAGATGGCGATGCGGAAATGATCCAGGACCTGACGGTTGCAGCACTGAACGAGGCCCGTCGGAAAGTGGAAGAATCACTTAAAGGAAAACTTGGCGGAATGCTGCCGCCGGGATTGATGTAATGCTTGATTATTCAGAGCCGGTCGCAAAGCTGATCGACGAATTTAAGCGGCTGCCGGGCATTGGACAAAAGTCAGCGCAAAGGCTGGCTTTTTATGTATTGCGGCGGCCCGAAAACGAGGTCCGCGATTTCGCGCACGCTTTGCTCGACGTCAAAGACAAGATCACGTTT
>DASXPW010000029.1:0-3598 GCA_036493385.1 Pyrinomonadaceae bacterium | reverse complement strand
ATGTTCTGTCCGCGCCTGAGGGCCCTCATTGCCTCTGTCTCTACCTGGATAATGTCCGTTGGCTTCACCCGAGACCGGCGTCCGGTCGCCGCGATCATCAGCCGCCAGACGATTCCCGTCCGATAAAGCCTCTTCCCGTCAAAGCCGATCCGATCTGTCATCGCCAGGATCGGAAAGGATATCAGACCGGCGGCAAGAGCGATCAACGTCAGCGTCTCGTAACCCGTATAAACAAAAAAGCATGCAAGGAATAGGCAGACGAGGCCGCTGAGGCTATAGGCATTCGTGCGAGCGCGCACCGATCGCACAGGCGCGGCGAGATATTCTCCTCCGACCTCATTCTTCGTCCTGCGAACTCCAAAAAAAGGAAGCCAACCCATGCTTTGTTGATATAAATACCTAAATTCGCCGATTTTTTCAAAAGCCAAAGCAAAAAGCCCTCCCCGGAGCGGAGCAAGGCTTTTACGATCTGATCGAGGTCTCGTGAATTTATTCACCAAATGGTGACGAGGGCTCCGGCTCGGTTATCTGCTTTGCACGATCAGGGTCGAGTTGCTCCAGCTTTGTTTTCGATTGTCGAGCCGTGTCGGTCATCGGCACCGGCTTTCCGTCCTGGTCCTTTGCTTCTGACGCTACCTTAGCGATGTTGAAGTATAGATCAGCGGCATCCTGCTTCTTACCCTGTTTTTCGTAAACCTGGGCCAGGTCGAAATTAATCGTGTCTTTTGCAACGACTGGGTCGTCCATACCCGCCAGCTCCTGAAACAGCGGCACTGCTTCATCGTATTTGCTGTCTCCCGCAAGCGCCTGCGCAAGGGCGTATTTCGAAAGCTTGCCTACCGGCGAGCTGCTTCCGGCGAGCCCGCGAAGCTCGTCCTCAGCGGCCGCGCGATCGGTAACAAGCTTGTTGACCGCGACAAAATATTTTGCCTTTTCGCCGATGCTACCGCTGTACTTCTGTGCAACCGCCTGGAATTCGGCAATAGCGGCATCGGAGCGCTCCTTTTCAGACTTGAACGTTTTCTGCGTCGATCCTGCCGGCGCTGGTGTCGTTGAAACCGGCGACTGAGATGTCTCGATAGCCTTTGCAAGCGCCGCCTGTCCTGCCGCGTATGAACGGCTGCTCCACAGGTAGAAAATGCCCGCAATGATCGCAATAACAACAAGGGCCCCGACGCCATAGAGCACATTCCGGCCCTGTCCCTGAAACCGCTGACCAAGCTCCTCAACGCGCGTTCCGACCCGTTCCTGGAATGGGTCGCGATAGTCGACCTTTTCCTCACGTTTACCGGCGGCGGCCTCAAGCTGTTCGAACCTTCTTTTCTTTCGTGCCATCTTACGTAAAATGCTGCAATTCCCGGCCGGTGTTTCGTTATATAATCAGGATGCCGGGCATCAGCCCAAAAGTGTTAATTTATCGAAATTTACGGCATAGGGCAAACGTTAGGCCCGTAAATCGGGTCGAAGCCACGGACAATATGCGTCAAAAATACTTAGTGGGAACAATTCGGGCCGCGGGTTGTCTAATTACTCAGACCGCGTATTTCCGCGGATCCGCATTCGAAGCTTTCTCGCTAGAGAGAGGCCGGCAGGCACCAGATGCTTACTAGCAAGTTAATCGCCCTGGGTGAGAAAGAGCTTGACCCAACCGCATCGGCGGCCGGATCATTTGGACCGGCCGAGGCCGGATTCGTCGAGATGCTTCGCGCCGGCGACGCGCATGCGTTTGACAAGCTTATAACGCGCTATTCGGCCGATATCTACGCGTTACTTTTTAGGCTTACTTCGGACAACGAAGAAGCGGCCGATCTGACCCAGGAGACGTTTCTGCGGGCGTTTAAGGCCATCAGCGGCTTTCGTGGCGACTCGGACCTGAAAACGTGGCTTTATCGGATCGCGATCAACGAGTCGCGAAATAAGTTCCGATGGTGGAAGCGGCGGCGGCGCGAACATACGGTTTCGCTTGACGACAACATTGGAAGTTCTGAGACGGTCTATTCCGAGACCATTTCGGATGCGTCGCCCAGTCCGGAACAGGAGACATTGCGGCGTGAAAGAGAGCGGATACTGCAAAACGCTTTGATGGAGCTTCCCGTCATCTTTCGCGAGCCGATAGTGCTTTTTGATATCGAGGGCTTGAGCTACGACGAGATCTGCAAGGCTCTCGAGCTCAACCTTGGAACGTTGAAATCGCGGCTTGCCCGCGGCCGGAAGGAGCTTAAGAGTAAGCTTACCGGCTATTAGGAATCGAATGGATGACCGCCTCGCCCCGGCATTTCTTTGGATAGAGAATGATCGGTGCCAAGCCTTGTTCAAAGACGGCGGAGGTCGCGTTGGTTTATGACGCGGCTGCCTGCGGCCGGGGTCAGCCGATCATTCATTCGACCAGAAAAGGAGAAGTTCGCGGTTGGCCTGGCAAGGTCGGCGAATAAATTCTGAGTATGAAGTGTGAAGACATTCAAAATCTTATCTCGGTCGCCGGTGACGACCTGTTGGACGACAGCGAGCGCGAGATGCTCGATCGTCATTTGTCGACCTGTCCGCTCTGTCGTCAGGAGCGAGACGACATCCGCAATCTGACCCGCGAGCTGCGAATGATGCGCCGTCCGGCCATCCCGGCCGGAGCTTTAAATGTGATGCGTTCGGCCGTTGCGGCGTCGGCGGCGGCACGCATGCGCAGCTTTTGGCTTGCTGAAGATCTTCGGCCCTGGAGCACCTGGATCATGCCGTCAAGTGTCGGGGCGTTGTCGTCCGTAGTGGTCGGGTTCGCATTTCTCTGGACGCTGTTCATGATCCCGGTCGAGAAACCCGCAGCTATGCTGGGCAGCGTCGCCGACCCGCAGCTTGCGATCCTTCGCCGGTCGTCCAATGCATCGCGAAGCTATGCGGACAAACGAAAAGACGTGTCGAACGAGTCGCCGAGTATCAATCCTGAGGGGACATTAGTCGCTCTTACAAATTCACTCGTACGCGGCGATATGAAGGACAGCGAGGTTGTCGTTGTCGCTGATGTTTTTGGCAGCGGCTTGGCGCAGATAGACGAGGTCGTCGAGCCGTCGCACGACAGACATGCGGTCGATGAGCTTGATCGCGCGTTGAGGTCTGACCCGGCCTATGCCCCGTTTGTGCCCGCTGCGGTCGATCAGCGGCCCGAGTCAATGAAGGTCATTTTCAAGATACAAAATGTCCGGGTAAACACCCGCATCAAGGGCGGTCGTCAGTGATCGACACCGCAATAAGATCAAAAGCGAGCGACCCCTGAGAGTCACTCGCTTTTTTTATTTGTCAGCTCCGTTAAAGTTTATCGATCTCGGTCTTAAGGTTCGCCGCCAATGTCGCCTCGAGCGGAAGCAGGCTGTTGTACTGCTCGAGCGCGGCCGCCTTGTTCTTTTTGGCGACATAGACAATGCCCAGATTGTAACGTGCCCTCGCAAATCTCGGACTCAGCACGAGACATTTTTTATAGGCCTCGATCGCGTCGTCGCCCTGATTGACCGTGTAGTATGCGTTGCCGAGCAGGTAAAAACCGTCCGAATAATCAGGATTGTCGGCAACAAACTTTTCCAGTCCCTTGACCGACTTACGATACGCAGCCTGA
>DASXPW010000028.1:0-3295 GCA_036493385.1 Pyrinomonadaceae bacterium | reverse complement strand
GGGCGACGAGACGGGCAAGGGCGGCATTTATAACTTTGTGACAAAACGCGGAGCGTGCCGCGGCCGCAACTCGAAAATTTCGTGGACGCAGGTCGAGACCGGTTCGGCGATAACGTGGAAATATCCGAGCGTGATATTGCAGGGCGATAACTCGATCGGCGAATTCTATTCGGTCGCACTGACGAACAACGCACAGATCGCCGATACGGGCACGAAGATGATCCACCTCGGCAAAAACACCAAGTCGACGATCGTCTCAAAGGGCATCGCGGCCGGCGGCTCAAACAACTCTTACCGCGGACTAGTCAAGGTCATGCCAAAGGCCGAGAACGCACGCAACTATACGCAGTGCGACTCGATGCTGATCGGCGGCAAATGCGAGGCGAACACGTTCCCTTACATAGAGGTGATGAACTCGTCCTCGCGCGTCGAGCACGAAGCGACGACTTCGAAGATCTCGGAGGAGCAGCTCTTTTACCTGCAGCAGCGAGGCATCTCGCAAGAGGACGCTGTCTCGCTGATCATCAACGGATTTTGCAAAGAGGTCTTTCGGGAACTGCCGATGGAATATGCCGTTGAAGCGGTGAAGCTGCTGGGGCTGAAGCTGGAAGGAGCGGTCGGTTAACGAAATATGAATCTAGCAATCGAACTTGAACAAGAGGAAGACGGCCGGTGGATTGCCGAGATAGACGAACTCGATGGGGTTCTCGTCTATGGTGACACCAGAGAGGATGCGATCAAAAACGTTAAGACGCTCGCCCTTCGCGTAATCGCAGACCGACTGGAAAACGGAGAAAGTTTGCCGCAGCAAGTTGAGAGTCTTATCTTCCAGGCCGCATGACCAACTGGAGATCGGCCAAGGCACGACGCGTCCATTCAGCATTAGAAGGTATAGGTTGGCGGATCAAGCGGCTGAAGGTTCGCATAAGGTATTGGCGCGTGATGGCTGGTCCGACTACGTTTTTTCATTTCATGACGGTGATGAGATAGGCTCGAAAATGATGGCGCGAATCGCGAAGAAAACCGGACTAAAGCCAGAAGATATTTGATGAAGACTATCCACCCTAAAGATCAACCGCAACCGAAAGGTCATTATTCACCGGGAATTGAGCATGACGGTTTGATATTCGTTTCAGGGCAGTTGCCGATGGACCTTGAGACGCGGGAGCCGTTTGCGGGTGATATCGAAACGCAGACGGAATTAGCGCTCAGAAATGTCGAGGCGATCTTGAAAGAAGCCGGCAGCGATCTCGACAATGTTTTGCAGATGACGATCTATATTTCCGATATCGAGCTGTGGGGAAAGGTAAACGAGGTTTACGCACGCGTTATGGGCGATCATCGTCCGGCGAGAGCGATCGTGCCGGTCAAGGACCTGCATTTTGATACGAAGATTGAGATACAGGCGATAGCCGCGAAAAAATAAATGGAAGCAACAGCTCGACTTGCAACGCCAGACGACACCGAGGCGATCGCCGAGGTCCTCAGAGAAGCATTTGGCGTTTATCAGGAAAATTATACGCCCGAGGCGTTTGAGATAGTGACGCCGCCTCCCCGTGAGATCGCGACTCGGTTTGCCGAGGGCCCGCAATGGGTTGCGGAACTCGACGGCCGCGTAGTTGGAACTGTTTCGCTTAGGACGGATCCAGATGGTTTATATGTTCGCAGCATGGCCGTCATGCCCAGCGTTCAGGGGAAAGGTGTTGGCCACGTGCTGCTAAGGGCGGTCAACGAGTTCGCCGACCGGAGCGAGCACGACCGCGTATTTTTACACACGACCTATTTTGTGCCGGGTGCCGGCGAGATGTACGCGAAACATGGATTTAGATGGGTCCGCGACACGACCGCCGATGAGTGGTACGGCGTGCCGGGCCTGGAAATGGAGAGATCAATAGAGAAGCAACATGCTACTGGAAGTTAAAGATCTGCATGCCGGTATCGACGGCAAGGAAATTCTCAAGGGGCTGAACCTCGAGATCAACAGCGGCGAGGTCCACGCCATCATGGGCCCGAACGGCTCGGGCAAATCGACTTTGTCGAAGGTTCTGGCGGGGCACCCGTCATACGAGGTGACGAGCGGCGAGGTCATTTACGAGGGTAAAAACCTGCTCGAATTGGAACCCGACGAGCGCGCTCGCGAGGGCGTTTTTATGGCGTTTCAATATCCGGTCGAGGTGCCGGGCGTTTCGAATTCGCAATTCTTAAGGCTCGCATATAACGAGAAAATGAAACATCTCGGACAGGAAGAGCTCGACCCGCTCGAATTTAACGATTATCTGAAAGAGAAGGCAAAGATCGTCGACATGAGCCCCGAGTTCTTTAAGCGTTCGGTCAACGAGGGTTTTTCGGGCGGCGAGAAAAAGCGGAACGAGATATTGCAGATGGCGGTGCTCGAGCCAAAGCTTGCGATACTTGACGAGACCGATTCGGGCCTCGACATCGACGCTCTTCGCATCGTCGCCGAGGGAGTGAATAAGCTTAGGTCGAAGGACAATGCCATCATCCTCGTGACGCACTATCAGCGGCTGTTGAATTACATCACGCCGGATTTCGTCCACGTGCTCGCCGATGGAAAGATCGTCAAGGAAGGCGGCAAGGAACTGGCGATCGAGCTCGAGGAAAAGGGTTACGACTGGGTGAAATCGGCGGCAAAGTAACAGTCTGGGCTATGCCCGTCTCTTTGCGGAAAAGCTGCGCTTTTCCGTGATGGCAGATAAGGGCTTGTGGCTTTGCCACCAGTTGGTCGATGCGGCGGCAGAGCGGCAAATAAGTTTGGGTCGGAGTCTCGGAAAAGCGGAGCTTTTCCGCAAATAGAGCGGCGAAGCCGCAGGAAATTCGGGCTAGTTAGATTCGTGGCGGTCGAGCAAAACAAAAGCGATCGAGTTGGTCTGCCGGTGATCGCATTGGCGATCTGGACGGCTGTGTTACTGATCGCATTCTTCGCCAATCGCGGTGCGGATGTTGGTCAACTCGGTAAGCTGTTCGGAAATCTGGGCGGCGCGCAGTGGTTTGGTTATGACGGAGTTCAGGAAAGTGTCATGGGCTGTCTCATCGCGGCCGCGATCCTGGTGTCGTGGTTTGGACTCGGCTCTTTTGTAATGCGATTTATTTCTGCGTCGCGAGACGAACGCCATTCTCACATACTTGAAATACTTTTGAGTGTCGCTGTGGGTGCGGCGATTTGGTCTTTGATCTGGTTTTTCCTTGGAACTCTTGGCCTGTACGCCTTTCCGACCGCCATCGCGTCGATAGCCGTTGGAGCTATATTGGCCGTAGTTGGCCGTGAGCGACTCCG
>DASXPW010000027.1:0-2951 GCA_036493385.1 Pyrinomonadaceae bacterium | reverse complement strand
ATCCGGCCGCGACATATGCAGTTCGCGTCTCTACGGAATTTCCGATCTACGAAAACGATCGCGTTGAACAGTTTTCGCGAATACTACAGGCAGATGACGCCGATGAACATCTCGATCTGCTCGGCAGGCTGATGTTCGACTCACATGCCGGTTATGCGGCGTGCGGCTTGACGGAGCCAGGGACAGACAGGCTGGTCGAACTCGTTCGCGAGAATCACAAGAACGGGCTTTTTGGCGCCCGGATCACGGGCGGCGGGAGCGGTGGAACGGTTGCAATTGTTGGAAGACGCGGCTGCCGATCTGTTGTCGACGATATAGCGAGCAGGTATCAAAACGAAACCGGTCGTGCGACTTATGTCTTCGCGGGCTCATCGCCGGGCTGCGACGAATTCGGATCGATAGTGCTGCGGCGGGCGGATCAAGATCGAGCGGCGCGGCGCCATAACTTGCCGTCAGGCAGCGTTTGACCGTATATTCTTGCAATCAGACATAAGGCGGCTTCCTGGGGTATGTGAATATTGATCAACCAGTCGGCAGGAAAACCGGTTAACTGAGCCGCATTTTCTTCAACGGAAATCCCGGTCGAGCGGCGTGCAGTGGAGAAATTTATGAAATCGTTCCAGATCTTTTTTATGGGCAGCCTGGCCTTGGCTTGCATTCTTGGCTCTTGTAAAACGAACGAAGTGGCCGGCACTCCGTGCGCAGCCGACGCGCCCGGTACACATCTCAAGGTCGCGTTTGTGACAAACAATGCCTCCGACTATTGGACGATAGCCAGAAAAGGTGTCGAAAAGGCCGATTGCGAATTGGGGGATGTCGATGTGCAGTTCAGACTTCCCGGCCAGGGCACGGCTGCCGAGCAAAAGAGCATCATCGACGATCTTGTCTCAACCGGCATTAACGGAATCGCGATCAGTCCGGTCGATCCTGACAACCAGACACAGCTAATAAATGACACGGCCAAAAAAGCGCTGGTAATAACGCAGGACTCGGACGCACCGAATAGCGACCGCACGCTTTATATCGGAACCGATAACGTTGCAGCGGGCCGCCAGGCTGGTGGGCTGATCAAGGAAGCACTGCCAAACGGCGGCAAGATCATGCTCTTTGTCGGGAAAAGCGATGCCCGCAATGCGGCCGAACGAACGCAGGGAATAAAAGAAGTGCTGCAAGGCAGCAACGTAGAGATCATCGACATTCGAACGGACGATACCGATCGTGCCCGCGCTAAATCTAACGCGGCGGATACGCTCGTGAAATATCCGGATGTTGCCGCTCTTATTGGCCTTTGGAGTTACAACGGCCCGGCGGTCTTGAACGCGGTCAAAGATGCCAACAAGGTCGGACAGGTGAAGATCATCTGCTTTGACGAAGAGGACGAAACGCTGGCAGGCGTTAAGGACGGTGCAATCTATGCGACCGTAGTGCAGCAGCCGTTCGAATTTGGCTATCAATCGGTAAAGCTGATGTCGCAGATATTGAAAGGCGACAAGTCGGTCGTCCCGGCAAGCAAGCAGATAAATGTACCGACACTGGTGATCAAGAAAGACTCGGTCGACGATTTTATAAAGAAGACAAATCAGCTTCGCGGAAGAAGCTGATCCGTTGGTCGATCTTGATGGATCTCTGTCGAGCTAACGCATGTCTCAACCGATCCTAGAAATGCGCAAGATCTGTAAGCGATATCCGGGCGTCGTCGCGCTCGATGAAGTAGATCTTGCGGTATTTCCCGGTGAGGTTGTCGCGCTTGCGGGTGAAAACGGAGCGGGCAAGTCGACCTTGATGAATATTCTCGGGGGAATGATCCGGCCCGATAGCGGTGAGATGTTTGTTAACGGCGAGAAAACGCAGGTAAACTCCGCCGCCGAAGCAACCGTAAAGGGAATCAGTTTCGTTCATCAAGAGTTAAACATTCTCGACAATCTGTCGGTCGCGGAAAATGTTTTTCTCGGGCGTGAACCGCGCCAGTTAACGTTTTTGATCGATCGGCGAAAACTCAACTCGGACACCGACTCTGTTCTGCAGCAACTAGGTTTAAGCATTTCAGCGCGCACACCGGCAAGCGAGCTCTCGATCGCTCAGCAGCAGCTCATCGAGATCGCTAAGGCATTGTCGGTAAACGCCAGTCTCGTGATCATGGATGAGCCCACCTCGAGTCTGACGCTCACTGAAACTGAGCGACTCCTGGACGTGATCCGAGATCTTCGTTCAAGCGGAGTTGCGGTTATTTATATCTCGCATCGGCTGGCCGAGATCGAACAGATCGCCGATCGCGTCGTCGTCTTACGCGACGGCAGGAACGCCGGCGAGTTGAAACACGGCGAGATCGACAACGATAAGATCGTTAAGATGATGGTTGGGCGCGATATAAAGACATTCTATAAACCTCCAACGTCGACCGAAGTTAAGTCCGTCGCTGAGATCCGAGACCTGAGAACCGATCGATATCCGTCGACCTCGGTGTCGTTCGATGTAGGTCGGGGCGAGATACTTGGGTTTGCGGGACTTGTCGGCGCGGGCAGATCCGAGGTCGCGCGGGCGATCTTCGGAGTCGACCCATCGATCACGGCGAGCATGACGCTTGATGGTAAGCTGGTCGATATCAGATCGTGCCGCGATGCGATCGAAAATGGGATCTATCTTGTTCCGGAAGATCGTCGGGTGACGGGTCTCATCGTCGATATGTCGGTTCGCGAAAACATTACATTGCCGGCACTGGAACGATATACGCGGGCCGGATTGATCAGCCATTCGCTCGAAAGCACGACCGCAGCTGAGATGTGCGAAAAGTTGAAGGTAAAGACCCCATCGACTGAAACTACCGCCGCGAACTTAAGCGGCGGCAACCAGCAAAAGGTCGTGCTCGCAAAATGGCTGTCGCTGAAGCCGCGTCTGCTTATATTTGACGAGCCCACACGCGGTATTGATGTTGGAGCAAAGGCCGAGATATA
>DASXPW010000026.1:0-9098 GCA_036493385.1 Pyrinomonadaceae bacterium | reverse complement strand
AAATGCATGAAAACCCGGCTCGTCCGGTTCGATCACGATCGTAAAGTCGTACTTCACAGCATCACACCTCCACCGGCATTCGCTCGCCACCCGCGATAGCCAACTGTTTCGCTGCTTTTTTCATGTCCTTTTCAAGCCGCTTGATCTTTATTAGATGGCCCGGGTTGAAGGGCAGCGAGGGATAGTAACAATTCGATTCGTGCGTGCAGAAACATCCGGCGCCCGCCTCTTTGCGACGCGCCTTCATCATGTCGGTTTGCCATGCGGCCTGGAAATTCCAGTCGTAATCGCGCAGGTTCAGCACGTCGGGCTTGTTTTCGCAGGATGAGAGCACGCCGTTGTCGTAAATGACGGCCCCGGCGCTACCAGCGTAGCACTTGAGCTGGGCTTTGTTCTCTTCCTTCGTCTTCGTGATGATATCGTGCATATAGATATCGACCGCGGCCTTAAAGAAGCCCGACTTGCCGCCGTAGTTATTTTTCAGCGCGGCGTTTCGCGTGTCGTCAAGGATCATCTGCGAGAGTCGAGCGTAACGTGTCGGGTCAAAATCGAGTTCGATCGGATCAGCCGAAGGCGGACGAATGTAATTGATATTTACTTTGTCGGGCTTGAGGTCGAATTTTAGAAAATCGTACCAGTCAAAAATAGTGTCCTGGTTCGAGTGCATCACGCAGGTGCAAGTCTGAATGTCGAGTTGCGGGTACTGTTCACGCTTCATTTGCTGCAGCGTGCGGGCCGTGTGGATCGCTTTGTCCCAGCTTCCCTCTTTGCGGCGGATCTTTTCATGCGCCTGTTTGACGCCGTCGATGCCAAGCGCGACGGTAACGTTCAGCTTCGGACACTCTTCGAGGATGCGCGTGACGTCGGGAAATATCCGCTGGTGGATCTGCCCGTTCGACATGAGGTAAACCGAATCGAGCTTGTTGTTCTCATAAAAGGCCCTGACGATCTCAGGCAGATCTTTTCTCGTAAACGGCTCGCCACCGGCAAGCACCAGGACACCGAGATTACCGCCGAGCGTCTCCGAAATTCGACCGATCTCATCGGCCTTCATCTGCAGCTTCTTCCGCGGACGATCGTCGAGCTCTTCGGTAAAAAAGCAGTGCGTACAACGCATGTCGCAGACACTTGTTACCAGAATATTCAAAAACACCGGCGAGATCGGCCGACCGATAAGCATGCTTGTGTAGCGTTTGAAAATTTCCTTTGTCGCAAAATCCATAATTCGGGCAAACGTTGGCGCCTCTGCTTAGATGAAAGAGCGCACCGCAGCGTTTAACATTATCGCATAGTTTTGGGCCGCGTCTCTATGGCCGTCCGTTATGACTGGCCTTTGGCGTAATGTAATATTTATGTATGTTTCGCCGCGTTTATCTGGATAATTCGGCAACGACACCGGTCGATGAGCGGGTGCTCGAGGCGATGCTGCCCTATCTGAAGGAAGATTTCGGCAACGCGTCGAGTATTCACTATTTCGGCCAGCGCGCACGCGGCGCCGTCGATAAGGCCCGCCATAAGGTCGCTGAGCTGATCAATTCACGGCCAAACGAGATCGTTTTTACGTCCGGCGGGACGGAGTCAGATAATCTCGCCATCAAAGGCGTTCTGAGTTCCAGCTTGGGTCGCTCTACGAAAGTTGGGATGCCAAACCACGTTATTGCCTCAATCATCGAGCATCCGGCGGTGACCAGCGTCCTTGAAGATCTCGAAAAGCGTGGCCTCGCCGAGGTCACCTCGCTTCCGGTCTACGCAAACGGGATCGTTCGGCCTGAGGATGTGTTGGAAGCGATCCGAGAAAACACCGTGCTGATCTCGGTAATGACGGCAAACAATGAGATCGGCACCTTGCAGCCCGTGGTCGAGATCGGACGGATGGTCAGTGAGCTTCGCCGGACGGGCCGGAAAATATTTTTTCACACGGACGCTGTTCAGGCAGTCGGAAAAGTAAGAATTGATGTCGAAGAGATCGGCTGCGACTTGTTATCTCTTTCGGGACACAAGATCTATGCGCCCAAGGGCATCGGGGCCCTGTATCTACGCCGGGGAACGCGGATTCAGCCACAAAATCTCGGAGGGCGTCAGGAGCGAAATGTAAGAGGTGGAACCGAATCGGTGCCGTTGATCGTCGGCCTCGGCGCAGCGGCAGAACTGGCTGCGGAGGAGCTTGAAACGAACAGTTCGCGGCTTGGCGGCCTACGGGACCGGCTCGAACACTCGATCGCCGAACGGATCGAAGACATCGAGCTTAACGGCGACCGTGAACAGCGGCTGCCGAATATCTCAAATATTTCCTTTCGCGGTGTTGAGGGCGAGGGCCTGCTGATCAATCTCGATATGCAGGGCGTAGCGGTTTCAACGGGCTCGGCTTGCTCATCAGGCACGCTTGAGCCGTCTCCCGTAATTAGGGCTCTCGGGCGCGACGATCAGTCGGCCCGCACTGCGATTCGTTTTAGCCTTGGCCGCGAGAACACGGCCGACGATATAGACCGCCTTATCGAGATCCTGCCCAGTGCTGTTGAATCCTTGCGGCGGCTCTCGCCTGCCCGGGCTGTCTCGAAAAGCTAGCGTTTTCTTAAAGATCGCCTTTTTAAAAGTAAGAAGCCCCGCCGATATTCCGGCAGGGCCAAGGCAATGGGTGTCACCCCTCCTTTGTGGGAAATCTTGATTTAGGATGCGCCGCCGATGATGATGCCGCATGCGGTCTGGCTGTTATCAACCACGATAATGCCGGTATAGCCCGCGCCGCCGATGATAATGCCGGTTGCGGCGTTCAGCAGCTGTGAAACCGCGCCGTCTGAGCAAGGATCACCTGGATCCGAGTAACCTGCTCCACCGATAATTATGCCGGCGTTTGCCGCCGTCGAACCAAACAACAACGCTACTGCCAAGAATCCCGCCGGTATCCATCCTCTAAATGTTTTCATCTCAATGTCTCCTCTTTTTTATCGGCTTCCTCTCGACGCCGTCGAGGATGGTTATTACAAGCGTGGTGCCAAACTTAAATTCCTCCAACACACGCCTGCAAGCCATTGCAATGCAATAAGTTACGGGAGGCCGTGGAGAAACCGGCGATCTGTGCGATGATTCGTAAACTGTATACTTAGTTAACAGACGTGAATGGCCTTCGCGAAAAGGCCTTATTTAACAGTCACTTAGCGACTTGTTTACCTGGTATACACCCACCAGTTGAATACCTTGTATACACTCGGATTTTGTGTTTTCCACGGTTTAAACTAGCTTTGCTATTGTTGTACATGCTAGAATTACGAAGGTTGGCTGTCCTCTGGCCAGCGTTTCGGCTCCCGCCTCAGCTCCCTCACCGGAATCGCCTCTATGCATCGCGAGACTTTTCGTAACAATCTCAAGCTCAGTATTACTCTCGTCGGCATGTCCTGCCTCGGGTTGGGCGTTGTGCTGCTTCCGTCACACGCGCTCAACTGGGGTTTCGCACTCCTTGTTGTCCTCGTCATCGCCGTCATCCCGCGGATGAGTCTGGCGATACCGCGGTCGAATGCGGTCGTGAGCTTTTCCGACGCGTTGGTCTTTCTGTCCTTCCTTTTATACGGACCGGCTGCCGCGATCGTGCTCGCAGGGGCGGAAACGCTTGCGAATTGTTATTACAACAAGTGGACCGGAAAGATAAAATTTGCGAAGTACATGATCGCGACCAACGTATCGATCGGAGCGATCTCGACGGCGTTCACGGTCTCGGTGTGGTTCGTGCTCACCAGAGCTATCGGAGTTAACATCGATCCTGCCAGTGTTAAGTCCGTGATCTCGACCCTGGGTGTTTTTGCGTTCACACAATTTTTCGCGGTAACGCTCTTTGCTGCGATCTTTCACTCGCTCGAGCGTGGGCTAAGCCTGTGGGAGGCGTGGAAAAAGGATTGCTTTTCCAGCTCGATGACGCAGGTCGTGGGGGCGGGCGTCGCCGGCACGATATATGAGATCATCAATTTTGGCGACCTGACAACGATGGCGGTCGCATTTGCGGTCTTTCTCGTTGTTTATTTTACGTATCGGCAGTCGATCGCCGAAATAAATCTCGCCATCATAAAGGTTGAACAAGCCGAACGCGAGACGGCCGAGACCGAGCGGACGCGCCGTGTCGAAGTCGAGCATCACGCGTCACAGCTCAGCGAATCACTTGAACAGCAGAACCAGGTCAACGCGGCCCTGCGAAAGAGTCGCCGCGACTTTAAGCATGCGGCGCTCCATGATTCGCTGACCGGACTCGCGAACCGAAAGCATCTCCGCGACCTGCTGCGCGTCTTGATCGAACAGTATCGCGACGAACCAACACAGAATTTCCACGTCCTCTTCATCGACCTGCAGCGCTTCAAGAACATCAACGACAGTCTCGGACACACGATCGGCGACAAAGTGCTGATGATCGCGGCGAAACGATTTATCCGAATGGTCGCGCCGACAGACACCGTGGCGCGGCTCGGCGGCGATGAATTTGCGATCATTCTTCGAAATCTGTCAACCGTGGGAAAGGCCCAAAAGGTCGCGCGTCGAATCGCCCAGAGCATCGCACAGCCATTCAGCTTGAGCGGGAATCGCATTTCGGTTGACGTCAATATCGGCATCGCCCCATGCGACGCTGAGTACACCACACCGGAGGAGATACTTCGCGACGCCGATATCGCAATGCATTTTGCCAAGGAACGTGAGACCGGTGTTGCGGTGTTCACGAAAGAGCTGCGCGATAGATTTCTCGAACGTGCGGGCCTGGAGCTGGATCTGCGTCACGCCATCGAACGCGACGAAATGTCAATGCACTACCAGCCGATCGTGTCGCTGTCAGACGGCCATCTGATCGGGTTTGAGGCGCTCTTGCGATGGCATCACCGCGAAGCAGGCATGATACCGCCGGTCAAATTTATTCCGATCGCCGAAGAGTCGGGCCTTATCCAGCCGATGACGGCGTGGATCCTGCAGGTGACGTGCAAGCAAATGGCCAAGTGGCGGCAGGTGTCGCGGACGTCCGGCGATCTCATCGTGAGCGTCAATATCTCGGGAAAGCACCTGTCAACCGATGACCTGATCGACGATGTCGAGCTCGCGCTTGATATCTCTAGTTTGCCGGCGTCGTCGCTAAAGCTCGAGGTGACCGAGAGTACGGCAATGGAGAACGCGGAGCACACGATCAATATTCTTAATCGCCTCAAACAGATCGGCGTCAAACTGAGCATTGACGATTTCGGGACCGGATACTCGAGCCTCAGCTACCTTCACCGACTTCCCTTCGACACGTTGAAGATCGATCGATCGTTCGTGAGCCGCGTCGGCGAGAATGGCGAGAATTCCGAGGTACTGCAGACGATCATCTCGCTCGCGAAAAACCTGAAAATGCGCGTCATCGCCGAAGGCATTGAAACCGAAAGTCAGCTTAACGTGCTCAAAAACCTCGGCTGTGATTTCGGTCAGGGCTATCTTTTAGCAAAGCCCCAAACGCGCGAAAACGCCGAGCGAATGCTATACGAAAATCCCAACTTCCTGCCCGCTGATATCCACCGCCATTACGAATCCCAGACCGACGAGGTCGAGACGTCGCTTCCTGTGTTTTGACTTAGTTTAGACGCGTTCTATAATTTCTCTGAACCTATCAAATTCAGGAGAAACGCGTTTTATGTCCAGGATGTCTCGTTCGGCGGCCGCCTACGCGGCGGTTGCTGTCTTTGCTGTTTCGCTGACGGCTGGGTCTCAGATCGCAAATGCGCAGAAGAGCGGTGACGGCGGCGGCGGTGCTCTCACATATCCGGTAACCAAAAAGGTCGACGTCGTCGACGATTATTTTGGCACTAAGGTCGCCGACCCGTATCGCTGGCTGGAAAATAACGATTCGCCCGAGGTCGCTCAATGGGTCAAGGACGAAAACAAGGTGACGTTTGAATACCTCGACCGCATCCCTTATCGAAAGGCGTTATTCGACCGTCTCTCAAAACTTTACAACTATCCGAAGATCGGCGCGCCGACACGACGCGGTGAATGGTTCGTTTTTTCTAAGAACGACGGGCTGCAAAATCAGAGCATTTATTACATCCAGAAGGGCCTCGATGGCACGCCTGAGCAACTGCTCGATCCGAATAAGTTCTCTACCGACGGGACATCACGTTTGGGCGGCTTTTCGTGGTCGCCTAAAGGACGATACGTTCTATACGGTGTTTCAAAAGGCGGTTCGGACTGGAACGATCTCTACGTGCTCGACGTTGCCACAAAGAAACCGTTAACGGACCATATTGAGTGGGTTAAGAACGGCGGCGGGAGCTGGATGGGCGAGGACGGATTCTATTACAGCCGCTATCCCGCGCCGGAAAAGGGCCACGAGCTGTACACCAAGAACGAAAATCAGAAGGTCTATTATCACAAGCTTGGCACTCCGCAGTCCGAGGACGCATTGGTTTATGAAGACGCTGCGAATCCGCAACGGTTTCAGAACGTCTTTGTTACCGAGGACGAACGCTTCGCGATCCTGAATGTTTCTGAGCGTGGCAAAGGCAAGAACGGAAACGCGCTTTATTTCCGCGATCTGAGCAAAGGTGAGAAGACCTTTACGCCGATCGTCAGCGATATCACGAATGATTCGTACGGCATCATCGACGATGTCGACGGCAAATTTCTTATCAATACAGATCACGGCGCACCAAACGGCAAGGTCGTTCTGTATGATCCGGCCACGAAAGCTTGGAAGGACGTCCTACCGGAGAAGCCCGAACCGCTTGAAAACAGCGGCACCGCAGGTGGAAAGCTATTTGCAACATATCTAAAGGACGTCACATCGCGTGCGTATGTTTACAGCCTGGACGGCAAGCTCGAAAATGAGGTCAAGCTACCGGGTCTCGGCACGGCCGGCGGCTTTGGCGGGCGAAATGACGACAAGTTCGTTTTCTATAGCTACTCGTCCTTCAATGCGCCGCCGACGATCTACAAGTACGACATTGCCAGCCGTCAATCGAGCGTCTTTCGCAAGGTCGATATACCCGGCTTTAATGCGAACGATTACGAAGTAAGGCAGGTTTTCTACCCGAGCAAAGACGGGACGAAGGTTCCGATGTTTATCACGTACAAAAAAGGGATCAAGCTCGATGGCAATAATCCGACGATCCTCTATGGCTACGGCGGTTTCAATATAACGACGAATCCGAACTTCAGCGCTCTGCGTGTCGCGCTGCTTGAGCAGGGCGTCGTGTATGCATCGGCGAATATGCGCGGCGGCGGAGAGTACGGCGAGAAATGGCATATGGCCGGGACGAAGCTTCAGAAGCAGAATGTCTTTGACGACTTCATTGCGGCGGCTGAATACCTGATCAACGAAAAATACACTTCATCGCAAAAACTCGCTATCGACGGCGCGTCGAATGGCGGGCTTCTCGTGGGTGCGGTCGCCAATCAGCGGCCGGAACTTTTCCGGGCGGTGAATCAGCACGCGGGCGTGATGGATATGCTCCGCTATCAGTATTTCACGATCGGATGGAATTGGGCTGCTGACTATGGGCGCAGCGATGCGAATGAGGCCGAATTCAAGGCATTGTATGCTTATTCGCCGGTTCATAATATAAAGCCGGGAACCAAATATCCGGCGATCCTGATCACGACGGCTGATCATGACGATCGCGTGGTGCCGGCACATTCGTTCAAGTATGCCGCCGCTCTTCAGGCGGCGCAGACCGGCGATAATCCGGTCATTATACGGATCGATACCAACTCGGGTCACGGTGCAAGCAGCACGACGAAGCAACTCGAACAGACGGCGGATATCGATTCGTTCCTGTTCTACAACTTGGGCGTCACGCCGAAATGGTAGGGTGTACAAGCGTGTACGAGACTGTACCAGCGTACCAGTAGTCTGGAGAAAAAAGAGTCGGGTGTGTGCCCGACTCTTTTTGTTTTGCGGTCTCGCCGGGAATGTTACGCGTCGGCGAGTTCCTGATTTTCGCGAGCGATCGCGTACAGGGCAGATTTGACCTGAAACGGCGTCATGTTGGGGTGATTTTCAAGTAGCAGCGCGACGATGCCGGCGATGTGCGGACAGGCAAAACTGTTGCCGGTCAGATTGCGATATCCGCCGCCGGGCCATGCGGTCCGAACATTGACGCCGGGAGCTGTCAGCTCGATGACCTCGCCGTAGTGAAATCCGAACTTCAATGGATCGGTTTGTTCACTTTTGATCACAGAGATCAATGAGGATGAAAAAACCGACGGAAAACTCGGCTGCGGCAGATTGTTTGCCGCCGCGATGACAATGCAGCCCGCTTGATATGCCCGGTCGAGCATGTCATGCAGCGGCGCGAAAAATTGCGGCTTGGTAGTGCCGAGGCTGAGATTGATGACCTTGTATCGCTTCTTGATCGCGTATTCGAGACCCGCGAGGAAGACCTGGCCGTCGCCGAGTCCGCTCGCCCCCAGTACCTTAATGCTCGCAAATTTTGCATCCGGCGCGATCCGGGCGACGATCGCCGCGCAGGCTGTGCCGTGCCCAGCCGAATCGCCCTCGCCTGAAGGCTCGAAAATGACCTTATTCTTTTCAACACGCGCTTCGACCGCTTCGACGACGCGGCCGGAAAAATCGTTATGCATCAGGTCAATGCCGCTGTCGATGACCGCAACTGTCACCCCGCGGCCTGTCGCAGTGCGCCAATCATCCTTCGGCCGGAAATAGGTCGACATCGTCGAGAAAAATGCAGATTCGTCAACGGACATCAAGAATTAGCCACGAACAAACACGAAGAGACACGAACAACCATAAACAATTACAAAACCAACCGTTCGAATTCGACCGTTTGTTTCGCAAAATTTAGGATTATGCCGAGTTTCATTCCGGTCGCTTTCAAATAATCGAGCGTTTGCGCCTTGTGAGCGGAAATTATCCGATCGCACGATTTGATTTCAAGGATCATTCGGTCTTCAACCATGACGTCGGGGCAGTAGACGCCAACAACCTGATCGTGAAACATCACATTTAAGGGCATCTGCTGCACGGCTGTTAAGCCATTTTCCCTTAGTGATATTGCAAGAGCATTTTCGTACACCTTTTCGAGGAAACCGAATCCCAACTCATCGCGAACCTTATAAGCGATGCCAACGATCTGGTA